>JADJJR010000003.1 GCA_016706425.1 Elusimicrobiota bacterium | reverse complement strand
TCGGCGGGGATGGCCACCCTCTTTTTGGTCCCCAACCTCTTCCCCATCGTCCTCAACTTCGGGATCATGGGCACTTTCGGAATCGCCATCGATACGGGGACCGCCCTCATCGCGGCCACGGCCTTCGGCATCATCGTGGACGACACGGTGCACTTCTTCACCCGGTTCGCCCAACGGCGCCGCGAGGGCTGGGCCTATTCCGTGGCGCTGGAAGACGTCACCCACGAGAAGGGGGAAGCGGCGATTTCCTCCTTTGCGATCCTCGCCTTGGGGTTCGGCGTCCTGACGCTGAGCCACTTTTCCCCCATCGTCTATTTCGGCCTTTTGAATGTGATGGTTTTGACCACGGGCATGGTGGGGGACTTGTTTTTTTTGAAAGCGCTCATGGTCCTGGGAGGAAAGCGGGCTTCCATAAAAACGGCAACCTGACGCTTGGGGAGACCCGAACCTCCGGCGCGTTTTATCTAACGATTGTTGCGAACTCGACGGTCTGGACCCGAACGCCTTCCAGGATCAACCGGCCGCGGCCGCTTCCATCCAACTATTTAACCTTTAGAAAACACTCCACAGGACCCCTTGGGAATCCGTGTGGATGCAATTAATGTAAACCCTCCCTGTCGGCACTAAAAAAATAGGGGTCCCGGGTGGAATCAACGGTTCAAACCATTCAAAAGCGGCCCCCCGTTTCATGGGGGCCGGGAAGGATAGGATATTCCGAATACGATTTCCTTCAACATGGTCGGCCGCGGTTGGAATCGAACAGGAAGAATTTCGTCCAGGTATTTAGGCACCTAACCAATGTGCGTTCGTTGGAAATTCACCTTCATTTTCGGCGTAGTAAATGCTTATCGCGCTACGAAGAGACCCCAACTTTCCTTTCACCGCCGCCTCTTTGGATCGGATAATGAGCTTTCCGAACTTCGGAATGGCAATAGACGCCAAAAGCCCTATGATCGCCACCACGAGCATGAGCTCGATCAAAGTGAACCCCCAAGGTCGACCGCGCCCAGGCCGCATTTCTCCTCCTATTCAAAATAAGCCTATCCCTTTAAAGTCTACATCCTCCTCCCGATTTTTTTCAATGGATTCTCTTTTGAAACGACGACATGGGGGCACAACACACCAGGGGACATGATTGGCCCGTTGACTTAATGTTGTCTGCCTCGGAAAAAAACGAACTTGACCAACATTGTCTATTTCGGCCTTTTGAAGGTGATGGTTTTGACCAGGGGCAAGGTGGGGGGCTTGGTTTTTTGAACGCGGTCAGGGTCCTGCGAAGCCGATCAAGCCCTTCCCCGACATAGCCGTCGGACCTCGGCCGGGGCCGGAGGCCAGGTGGCTTCCGGAGAACGAAACGCTGGCCGGGGGTCCACCTCCCACCGCGCCCTCTGCCCAAATAACAGAAGGGCCCGACTCCGTTTCGGAGTCGGGCCCTTCCTTATTGGTTGGAATGGTTCAAAATGTGGAGCAAGAACAGTCGGCCGCAAACCATCGACCTGAACGTGCCCAATATATCACATGGCTACTGGGAAAACTACGAGCTGACCGGCGACTACAACCTGCGGCCCACCTTATAGGGGATCGGTGTATCGACCTGTTGCGAATGGAGGGGGGGGCCGATGGGCCCCCCAACCTGCCGCGTGTGTAGGGGGGGGTGCGGAGATCGACCAACCATTGCGGCCGGTGGTGCCGCCGCCGAGGGCGTTACTTTTTCGACCGCTATACCGGGCCCTTTTCCGTTACTGAATTATTCAATCCATTTCCCCTTTGAAAAGATAGTGGCAAGGGGTTGATCTTTGCCGCGGAACCTTCCGCCATCGGCGGCGGTGTTGGGTGGAAAACCCCCGCGCGAGAGCGCGGCGGCCGGGAAAGAAAAAACCCCGCCAACGGCGGAGAAACCCCCGGCGGTTGGTTGGAGAAAAGAAAGAACACACTGCGGTTGATTCGTTCGTTGAAAAAAACCCGGACGCGCCCCGCTGCGGTTGGACGGAAAAACAGGGTCGCGGCCCGCGCGTCGGCCCGAGAAACCCGCGCCGCCGCCCGGCCCGCTCGGTTTGTGGGTGGACTGGGACGCTGCCCGCTACGCTTGAAAACCAGAGAACCCCTGGTCGCCCCGCGCCCGCACGAGGAACGTGCGCGGTCGCCGGGCTTGGCAAGTTGGGCCGTTGGACGCTACCCGCTGCGCTGGAACCCCCATCCGCCCTGTGAGCCGCCGTCGTGGCTACGCCCCGTCGTCGGCCTTGCCTGGCCTGGGGTCAAGGCCGTTGGCCTCGCCCCTCCCCTCGGTCGCGCGCAATAGGTAGGGAGCGGCCAGGCAAGCCCCGCTTCGCGGGGCACAGGGCTAAGAAGTCGCCCCTAGGGACGATTATTTAACGTATGTGGGCCAGCGTTTCCACCAACGCCCAACCCGTTACACCGTCGGATTGTCGGGCTGCGCCCGTGGCCCATATACTCCCCATGGGAGTATATATGGTCCACCAACAACACCCGCCCCCACGGCACCTCCATTGTCCATTGATCGAGTTCCGCTTTTAGAGGTCACACAAGTCCCGTGATTGACGATGGCCTCTGCAAGCGCCGCCCCATTGCGCCGCCGTGCAGGCACACACCGCCCGCACGTCACCGCTGGCGGCGCTGCCCGGCAACACCCGCCCCCCTCCCCCCAAGCCCGGCCCATACACCAAAACCGGGCCGGCCTTGGGCGGGATTATGGGGGCTGCCGGGCTTGGTGCCCCCCACACCCCCCGAGGGGCCAATCACCTGCCCCCCAAAAAACAAAGGCGGGCGCTGAATAACGCACCCGCCCACAACTCACAAAAATAAAATCTATCCGATCTGCGTTTCAGCAACCCATTCCTTCCGGCATTTCATCCACATGATTCAACATGATATCCGTCAGGTGATAAGTCATGGGGTCTGCTTTTCCTTCAACTCGTGGAGGGCTTCCCTCAAGATGCCGATGGAGGAGATCAGGATCATGGCGGCGATGACGCCCCCGATAACGATGTCCGGCCAGGGAGAACCGAGCCAGAGAACCAGGGCGGCGGCGAGCATGACGCCCAGGTTGGCAAGCACGTCGTTGCGGGAGCAGAGCCAAGTAGAACGCATGTTTATATCGTCGTCTTTGTGTTTGTAAAGCAGGAGGAGACAGAGAGCGTTGGCAGCCAAGGCGGCGACGCCCACGGCACCCATGCCCCCGGCGAACGGGACGACACCTGAGAAGGCATGGTGAACCGTTTGTCCCAGGACGCCCAGTCCCAGGAGCAGCATGACGAGTCCCTTTCCCAGGGCCGCCCCAGCCTTCCATCGGGAACTTCGGTCCATGACGTACAGGCTGACGGCATAAACCAGCGCGTCTTCAAGCATGTCCATGGAGTCACCCAGGAGCGCCACGGAACGGAAAAACAGGCCGCCCACGGCCTCCACGATGAACATGGCGAGGTTGACGGCCAGGACGATCTTAAGGACGCGGATGTGATCTTCCCGCAGGGGCGATGAAAGGCAGTCGTGGTCGTGGCATGAACTCATGAGGAGTCTCCGCAGCACTTTTTATATTTCTTCCCGCTGCCGCAGGGGTAGAGGTCGTTGCGGCCGATCTTGGGCTCCGGCCGGACGAGCGGGGGCGTGGGCTCCTTGCCCTGGAGGCGGCGGAGGTCCTTCCTGTGAGCACGAATCCAGGCTTGGCGGGCGGCGGCGTCGGAGGTATCCACACCCTCCCGCTTCATCCGCTCGAACTGCTCTCGTGTTTCCCTGCGAAGCGTGGAGTCGGCCAGGATTTTAAGGGCGTGCGTGACGCCGACCCAGACCCGTTTCAAGCGGTCCATCTTTAGATGGCCTCATCTCCACGTTTGCCCGTGCGGATGGCAAGGGCGTCCACGGCCTCGATCACGAAGATCTTGCCGTCCCCCTTGTTCCCGGTATGGGCGCGGGATTGGATGGTCTTGAGCACGGTTTCCACCATTCGGTCCGAAACGACAAGCTCAAGCTTGGTCCATTCGTCCGACTCCAATACATCGCCGTTGGGGCTTTTGGGGCTACGCCCGTAGCCTTTGACCTGGGAGACGATACAGCCAGGGAGGTTGGAAATGGCGTGAAGGTCTCGGAGCACTTCTTCCGCCTTGTGGGGTTTGATAACAGCCTTAATCTCTTTCATAGTTCCACCTCTTTTTCGCTCCAGATTTTCTTCTCGAGCAGGGACACTAGAACCGGAAGGACCACCAGCGTCAGGAGCGTTGAAGACACGACGCCGCCAATGACAACGGAAGCTAGGGGACGCTGGACTTCGGAGCCGACGCCGGAAGAGAGCATCATGGGCAGGAACCCGAAGATTTCAACCAGGGCCGTCATGAGGACGGGACGAATTCTCAAGTCCGTGCCCTGGTGAATGAGGTCTTGACCCTTGACGCCCTCACGGTGGAGGTCGTTGAAGCAGTTGATGAGGACCACCCCGTTCAATACGGCAATGCCGGAAAGCGCCACGAACCCCACCCCGGCGGAGATGCTGAAGGGCAGGCCGTTCAGCATGAGGCCCAGGACGCCCCCCACCAGCGCCAAAGGTACGCAGGAGAAGATAAGGAAGGTCTCGTAGACGTTGCGGAAGGCGATGTAGATCATGCCGAGCACCAGAACCAGGACGAGGGGCGTCAAGACCGCCAAGCGGGACTTGGCCTGCTGGAGATTCTTGAAGTTGCCGCCCCACTCGATGAAATAGCCCGACGGTATTTTGACGGCTTCATCAACTTTCCTCCGGGCTTCGGCCACGAAACTCTCCGTGTCCCGGCCGCGCGGGTTGACGAGGATAGCGACCCGGCGCTTGCCCATTTCCCGGGAATACGCGCCGAACGTGTCCGTGAAGCGGAGGCTCGCCGCCTCGGCCAGGGGGACGGTGGAGTTGGCGGAGATGCCGACGGGGAGGGTCTTTAGGGCGTCCAAGTCGGAGCGGTCCTTTTCGTTCAGCCGTACGACAATGGGGAAGCGTTTCATCCCCTCGTAGATGACGCCGACTTCCTGGCCGCCGACGGCGGTGCCGACCGTCTCCAGCACCTCGCGGTTGGAGACGCCAAGGGAATGGAGCAGCTCGAGGTTGGGTTCGACATGCAAGAGCGGCGACTTGCCCTGGATCTCCAGCTCCACGTCGCCGGCACCGGGTACCTTATCTATGACGGACTTGATCTTACCGGAGAGGTCCGACAGGAGGTCCATGTCGTCGCCGAAGATTTTGACGGAGATGTCGGCGCGGGTTCCCTCCAAAAGCTCGTTGAAGCGCATCTGGATGGGCTGGGTGAGGAGCATACGCTGGCCCGGCACTTTTCGCCGGAGCCGTTCGACGAGCGCGTCCGAGAGGTCTGCCTTCGAGGGCTTCCGACCGTCGATGGGTTCCCAGCCGTCCTTGTCCTTGAGGAGGATGAAGGTGTCCGAGAGGTTCACGCCCATGGGGTCGGTGGCGACCTCAGCGGTGCCGATGCGGCTGAAAACGTGACTGACCTGGGGGAACTCCCGGATGACGGCTTCGGTCTTCTCCTGGAGGGCCACGGATTGGTCTATGCTGATGGTGCCGGGGCGAACGAATTGGATGGCGAGGGACCCTTCGTCCAATTGAGGAAGGAACTCGCCGCCCAGACGCGTGAAAAGAAATCCACCGAGGAGGATGGAAAAGGCCCCCAAGGCCAGAACCCAGGGACGATGCTTGAGGAATAATTTAAGCGTCGGCTCATAAGCGCGCCTGATCTTGAGCATGAGCCATGGCTCTTTCTCCCCCACGTCCCCCTTGAGGAAGAGGCTCGCGAGGGCCGGGGCGATGGTGAAGGAGAGGACGAAGGCGGCCAAGAGAGCGATGCAGAAGGTCCCCACCATCGGGACGAACATCTTGCCCTCCACGCCGGTGAAGGCGAAGATGGGCAGGAAAACGACCACGATGACCAGTTGGCCGAACCCCGCGGACTGCCGGATTTCGAGCGTGGCCTCCTCGATGGTGCGGGCCAGCTCTTCCTTTTTGAGCGCACGGTGTAGTTCCATGCTGCGTTGGTGGACCCGCCGGACGCAGTTGTCTATGACGATCACCACGCCGTCCACGATAATGCCAAAGTCCAGGGCGCCCAGGCTCATGAGATTGCCGGACATTCCCATGCGATTCATCACGATGAAGGTGATGAGAAGCGTAAGCGGGATGGTGACGGCGGTGATGAGCGCGGCCCGAAGATTGCCCAGGAGGAGGACCAAGATGACGATGACCAGCAGGGCGCCGGTGACGAGATTGTGCTCGACGGTTCCCAGGGTCGCGTCCACCAGGACAGAGCGGTCGTAGAGGACATTAAGGACGACCCCTTCGGGGAGGCCCTTCTTTATCTCCGCCACTTTTTGCGCCACGCGGTGGGCGACGACGCGACTGTTCTCGCCCAGGCGCATGAGCGCCGTGCCGACGATATCCTCCCGGCCGTTCACGAGCGCGGCTCCGGTGCGGAGTTCCGTGGCCAGTTGGACCTGGGCCACATCGCCGATGCGGATCGTCTTGAGGGACTCCAGAGACTTGATGGGTGCATGGCGAATGTCTTCCGCGTCCTTAAGGAGGCCGGTGGCTTGGACGAGGAACTGCTCACCCGTCTGCTGGATGTAACCGCCGCCCACGTTGCGGTTTGTGTTCTCCAGGGCCCCGATGAGGTCGTTGAAGTGGAGGCCGTATTGCGCCATTTGGCGGATGTTGGGTTGGACGTGAAACTGTTTCTCGAAACCGCCGATGCTGTTGACCTCGGCAACACCGGGCACCGTGAGGAGACGGGGTTTCACGTACCAGTCTTGGACGCTCTTGAGTTCCATGAGCTGAGCGACACGGGCGGCGCCAACGGCGGGCGTGGAGGCCTGAAGGGTGTAGAAGTACACCTCGCCCAGACCCGTGGTGACGGGGCCAAGGCCCGGCTGGATGCCTTCCGGGAGTTCGGGGACAACGCCTTGGAGGCGTTCCGAAACCATCTGGCGTGCACGGTAAATATCCACCCAGTCCTCGAAGACCAGCGTGACTTGGGAGAGGCCGAACCGGGAGATGGAGCGGGTCTGAACGAGGTCCGCCAGGCCGCCCATGCCGTTCTCGATGGGAACCGTGATATAGCGCTCGATCTCCTCGGGGGTGAGGCCCTCGACGGCGGTGTTGACCTGGACCTGATTGTTGGTAATATCGGGCACGGCGTCGATGGGCAGAGCTTGGAAGCTGGTCCACCCCAGGCCCGCGAGGATGAGGGCCAAAGCAAAGACAAGGCCCCGGTTATTGACGGAAAATCTGACGAGTTTTTCGATCATGAGGGTCTCCTAAAAATCTAGTGGCCGTGCCCGGCTTCGCCGGTAGAAAAAGCGTCTAGCTCGGCAACGCGGAGGAGCGGAGCGCCCTCAACGACGATTGTGTCGCCGGGGCGGAGGTCCTTCTTCCGTTGCGGGATGAATCGGACAAGAACGCCCTGCGGTCGCGCCTCGCCCTCAATCAACTTGTACCAACCATCCCGCAGACGATAGACACCGGTCTCGTCCTTAAAAGTGACAATGGCCGATTTGGGGAGCGTAAACTCCTCGGGCGCGGCTTGGGTCTTGATCTCCAAGGTCTTGACGGCTTCATCGGAGAGTTGAAGGCCTTTCTCGGCGTCGGTGGCCGTCACGGCGTTGCCGGGGCCAACGCCGGAAGAGGCTTCCTCTTCCCCCTCTTCGTGGCCTTCTTTCCGTTGGTCGTCGTGTTCTTCGCCCTCCTCATGCCGGCCCTCACCCCCGTTCTCATGGTCCTTGTGGCTCTCTTCCGCAGGGGATTCCTGAAGAACGGGGGGGAGTTTCTCGGCCCGAATTCCGAGAGGCAAAGCGAGGCAAAGGATCAAAAGAAAGAGTTTCATAGTCCCTCCTGAAGGGCACTGCCTTCCAAAACGTAGATGGACCAGAGAGCTTCCAGGGCGCGGAGCTCCTGAGCGTTGAGGCTTTCGGCGAAGTCGGTCATTTGGCGGTGGGCCTCGATGACGAGGGCGCTTTGGACGAGGCCCCGCTCGAAAAGGCTCTCCATGCCCTGGTGCTTCTTCTCCATCTGCTCCAGCGTGGGCATGCCACGCAGGGAGGCGACGGCGTCTTGATAGATCTCAAACCAGGTTTGCCATTGCGTGGAGAGTTCGCGATCGCGTTGGGCCAGGTTGACTTCGGCGCGACGGGCCTCGGTGCGCGCCAAGGCGCGGGCACCCTGGTTCTGTTGATAAAGAGGAAGGTCCAGGGAGAGCGCGCCGCCCAAGGACCGATTCTTCCGGCCGCGTCCGGATTCCATCCCCACCTTGGGACCGAGCTTGAGATCGGGCCGGGCGTCGCTGTCGGCCAGGGCCAATTCAGCTTGGGCGAGGGCGAGGTCGGCCTGAGCCTCCTTGCGGAGCGCCCCGGCAATCGTCGGTGCGGCGGTAAGACCGGGCCATGTGGTCTTGGGCTCGGGGAGGGCCTTGAGGATCGTGGGGAAGTCGGCGCCGGTGGCGAGATCGAAATACCGCTTCAAGGCCCGCTGCTCCTGCAGGAGCCGGGATTTGCGCAGGGTGTAGTCGCTCTGCGCAAGGAGGAAGACGTTGAGCGAAACTTGCTGTTCGGGCGAGAGCTGGCGGCGGTTTTTGTATTGGCCGATGATGGTGCCGAAGGTGTTCTGGGCCTCCTCCACGGCGTGGAGCTCGTCCTGGAGATGCCTGAGACGATAGAGGTTGAGGACGGCGGAAAGGGTCACCTCCTCCCGCGTCTTCTGCACCCGCGCGATCACCGCTTCTTTTTGCGCCCTGGCGCGATCCAGACGATGTCGGCGTTTTCCGCCCATTTCGAAGGTATGGAGGTAAGCGGCTTCGGCGGAAAGGGCGGCCTCATCCTCTTCACTGTTGGACACGGCCTCCGCGTCGAGCTCGGGGTTGGGACGCTGGCGGGCGAAGGCATCGAAAGCATCGAGGTTGGCGGCCTCGGCCTCGGCGCGGAGAACGTCCGGGTGGTTTTTCTGGACGCACGCCAGGACGTCCTGGGGTGAGGCGAAGGACGGACACGAGGGCTCGTCCGCGCGGACGACCTGGAATATGAACAAGGGCAGAAGCCCGACGAATAAATTTTTCATGGGTTCCTTTATGGATTCAGAATGCCGTCTGGCCCTCGGGGGTGGCCGGACAGGGGATATTATTGGTGGAGATGAAGCGGGTTAAGAGGAGACTTTAGGGGGGTGAAAAATGGACTTGTCGGACAGGAAGTCCAGCAAGTCCGCGTCCACGCGGACGACGTGCGGAGTGGACGGGATGACTTGGTGAAGCCTGGAATCCGGGTTGTTGACGAGATGGACGCACGTGCAAGTATGGCAGACGGGAACAGCGCCGTGGCAGTCCGCCGCCGCGCTGTTCAAGGCCATATCATTGCCAAAACCTAAAAGCATGAACAGAAAAATCCACTTTCTCATCTTCCCTGAGCCTAACACACGCGAGACGCCCCTGCAAGTGGGGGCCTTGATCTTGACGCGCCGCTTGTAGTCAAAAAAGGGCGGGCCTTTTAACATCCTTCTTGAAAAGGCTAGCGTATGTATCGGGGTCTTGGTTCACGTATAAGTTGGATAAACCGGCTCCATTCAACCAATGATACATTGCCTTTTCCCCGGCATTCCCCTGCTCAATCTTTTTCTCTATTTCCTGCTGTTTCACATTCGGTCTCCCATTTCTCTGCTCAATAATTCCTGATTTAAATAGCGCCCCCCGCGATACACTTCTTCTATGTTGGCCTTTGAGTCAAAGCTATAGAACACATCTCCCAAGAATCTTCCGTTGATGTCAACTTTTGTGGTCCGGACTACAACAAAGGGGGCTTGGGCCAGTTGATTTCGAACAAATGTCGCCGCGTCTTGGCCTTCTGTTGTGTTGATTTCCGGTGAATTTATGCCTGACAACCGAATGCGTTGCTTCTTCTTAATATCGAAACCACAATCAATATCGAGCACCAATGTGTCGCCGTCAACCACATCAAGCACAATCCCTTTAAAAACATAGCCAACCGTTGTTGGGCGCTTTAATTTCTTTGATGACCCATCGGTGGGGACATCCTTTCCCGCGGACTCCACCGCTTCCAGTAATTGATCCCGAGTCCAACGGTTTTTTTCGGCAAGGTCACTGAATTTTCGCCGCTCGGTCGAATCTTTAATTGCCAGGAGGACGCGGTAATGGCTCCAACTTAAAAAATCACTCCGGGGAACAGCTTTGTATACGCCATGGAACTGGATGCAACGGTAAAGGGTGGTCACATCGGTCTGCATGTCCTTGGCTAGTCGAGCCAAGACCGCCTTTTCATATCCAACATTGGCCGTCAGATTTTCCATGGCAATCCGCCCACCTATTTCCCAGTAGGTGGCCAACAACTGGTAATTAACCGCCGACCG
>JADJJR010000002.1 GCA_016706425.1 Elusimicrobiota bacterium | reverse complement strand
GCCGCCGCGCGTGAAGTGATGGATAGACTATGGGAAATCCACCCAACAGGTTGAACACAGCGGTGAAATAAGTGGGCGCATCGTCGTGAGCGTGATTGGAAGTTAAGAACATTGAAGAAGCAAAAGTAACAGACGCCGATAAAGTTTTCCACCTCTTAAAGCCGCAGGACAATTTCATATTTTCCGAAGCTCGGTTCCCAGCCTATGTGGGCGCGTGGGGCACTGGTAAATCGTTTGCTGGCATTCAACGGGCGATGATCCTTTCGAAGAGAAGCCCGGAAGAACCTTTGGCGTTATCTTCCGGACGGGAATATACGATTTGCGTGATTCCACTTGCAAAGATTTTGAGAAGTATACGGGTAGTTAAGATTTCTTTCCGAGCGGTCTGTGGAGTTCCCGAACAAATCAGAAATCCTGTTTCGTCACCTCGAAGAAATTCACGGCGTTGTTCAAAACATGAACCTGGGGTGGTTCTGGATTGAGCAGGCGGAAGAACTTGAAACCGATGAGACGTTCAACGTCCTACGCGGCCGATTGCGCCGGACGTTAAACGAAGAACGGGATTTTTAACGGCAAACACGAACGGAATAACTGGATTTACCGAACGTGGAAAGTTGGATCGACAAAGACTATGACCTTCACGAAGCAACAAGTTTCGACGCCGAGAAATATCTGCTTGCGGACACGATAACCGATTGGAAAAAGCTGAACAGTCGTCCCCGAAGATTTACCGACGTTTTGTACTCAATTCGTGGGAAGAGTCTGACACCTCCGACATCATTATTCACCCGGATTGGGTGGAGAAGGCCAAGAAACGCGACCTCATTACGCACGTTCCATTTCGACGCATCGTCTCGTGCGATGTGGCGCGTTACGGCGACGATAAGACGGTCGTTTACGCCATTGAGAACGGGAAGGTGTTGGACAAGGCGTCTTGGGGGAGAAGAAGACACGATGGAGACGGTGGGGCGGTTGTTGATGTTCGCGCACAAGAACGGCGCGATTGGCAGTTTTGCCATTGACGAGATTGGAGTCGGCGGCGGTGTTGTGGATCGATTGCGTGAGCTTGGGCACCACGTTATCCCGGTTAATGCGTCCGAGCGCGTGGAGGGTGGTGGGTATTATAACCGCCGAGCCGAGATCTACGGGAAGGGCGCTGACATGTTCCGTGACGGGTTCGTTCAGATGCTTTCCAACGATTCGGAGGCCACCGAAGAGCTTGGTTGGGCGAAGTACAAGGAAGTGAAGTCGTCAGGCGAGTTCAAGGTTGAAGCCAAGGAAGACATTAAGAAACGGTACGGCCGTCCCCTGACCACGCGGACGCTTTGCTGATTGGGTTGTGGGCGATGGGGCAAGCGAAAGTTCACTCGAAGGTTGATCAGTACTGAGTTGCGGCGGGCCGCAAAGGTTAGTGAAAACCCAGTGGGGGTTTTGGGATGAGCTACGGAAAAAGAAAAAGATTTAAATTGCGATCGTTCGATCAAAGACCTGCAACGGGCTTACCGGGACAAATCGAAGTTGATAAAGCGGGAAAAAGAGGATTTTCTTTGGTGCCTTGGTAAGCAGTGGGACTGACGAAGATCTTGCTAATTTGGCCCAGGCCGGATCAAGCCGGTGACGGACAACCGATTCAGGCAAACTTTTCCTTTTTGACCGGGTTTGAGAGGCAGAACCGAACCGATTTCAAAGCGTTTCCGGAGGGGCAAGAGGACGACATTAAGGCGGAGATTGCAACAGGGTTGTTTAAACACGCAATCAAGACAAGCGATTTCGGTGCCAAATCGTCCGACCAGTTCAAAAAGACGGGGCAACGTGCGGGAATCGTTCCTTGAAATGTATCTGGACAACACAGAGAACATCCTAAACGGAAAGCCGTGCTGGAAAAAAAGCTAGACGGTGCGGTTGTTTTGATTGATCCCGATTCGAGGGAGTACGACCTCACAGACGCCAAATACGTTTACAAGCTAAGCATTGACCTGTGCGAGGACGCTGTTGTCGCTCTTTACCCGGAAAAAGAGAAGCAGATTTGCGACATGAACGGGGCCAGCTCGATTATGGCATGGGCGACGATGCCAACCACGTCCAACGGGAGGATTACGGAAAGAGCGGCGGGACACGATGGGCCTTCCAGAAGAAAAGACCTACGACCTCATTGAGCGGTATTACAAGAAATGGGTCAAGCACTATTTCATTGGCGACCGTGAGACCGGGTGAGATAACGGAAGCAAAGGACAAAGAGGCGGCGTAGTCGTTTATTGATAGCTATGTTGGCCAAATCGAAAGCGATGATGCCTGTACCAGTCCGGCGTTGTCACCGCGTCCGTAACCGCCAGCAACCCCCAATGGCACCACCCAAGCGCAACCCGGATCGGTTCACCATCATTGAGCGCAAAGTTCCCGAAATCTGGTTGTTTGCGCATTTGCCTGGCATGAGCGAACCATTGGCGAACGAACGCGCCTAGTTCTATCCCGAAGTGGAAGTCCTACCCTTTTATCCCCTACTACGCACGGTTCTCGACGGCTCCGCTGACTGGCGAAGACCGCCACCTCCTGGTGCAGGGAATCGTGCATGGCGTGAAAGACGCGCAGGAACGGCATAAACAAAGCCTCGACGTTGATGCTTCGCCACCTCAATACGTCGTCCAACAGTGGTTGGTTAACAGAAGAGGACGCATGGGTGGACCGTGCGCAAGTGCAAAACTTCGGGTCCGCGCCCGGCGTGAACCTTGAATACAAGCAGGGCCGACAGAAGCCGAACGGATCTATCCGACGCCCTTTGTCGCAGGGCCACGCGGCGCTGACGGCGGAGAGTGCCGAAGACATCAAGGCACAGCTTGGGATTAACGCTGACTTGCTGGCATCGCAGGAGGGTGGTGCGGAATCAGGACGCCCATCGCCTTGCGCCAAAAACAAGGTCTTCTGATGGTTCAGGAATTGTTCGACAACCTGTCCAGGACGCGGCAGATCGCAGGTCGTTTCCTGTTATCGCAGTTGGGCGAGATTTACGACACAGAGACAGCGAAAAATGTTTTAGGACAAGCGTTTCTTGAAAGAGTTTTCCGCCTCTGATGCTGGCGAATCCTCAAACGGGTCAACCCGAAGCCCCCCAAGGGTTGGCGTAAAAATACGGCGCAAGACGCGCCGGTGGAATCGAAAGAAATTCAAACAGTTCAGGCGATCGAGCCTGTGAAAGTGGAAAAACCTGTTTCAACGGTGGACCGGGTCGCAGGGACTGTTTATCCGCCCGAAATCGAGAAATCGCGTGAAGTTCTAAAAGCACCCGATTGCGCCAGGCCAGGCGTTTTTTGAAGCACCTGACGGGTTTGTGATTGTGGGCGAAGAAAGCAAAGACCGCGCGTTTTATCGTGCCGGAAACAATGGAAAAGGGTTTTGGATCAACAGGATGCGAGGTTAACGCCATGAGCGAAAATACAACGGAAACCATCGAACTGACAACTCCCGAGGTTGCGAATGGTGAAGTCGAATCGAAACCGACGCGAGGTTTTGAAAGAGCGCGGATGGACGAAAGAGGAACTGGACGCCGCCGAGAAGCGCGGATGGTGGCAAAAGAAGAAGTGAAGGAAGAAAAGAAAGAACCAGTCCAGGAAGTTGTTGAACCGAAGGAAGAGCCTAAGGCAGAAGAGAAGGTTGAAGAAGAGGTGCAGGAAAAGAAACCGACCGGTTTACCCGATTTTACGTTTAAGACGCCGGAGCAGGAAAAGGCGTGGGCTGACGCTTTGGGCCTGGGACGCCGCAACGCGGTCTTTATTTCAGGATGAAAAGTGAACGGCGCGAACGCCAAAAGATCGAGGCTGAACGTGACCTCCTTGCGCGCGAGGTTGAAGAGTTGCGGGCGCGGACAAATCCAGCGGTTAAGAGTTCGGAATCGGAAGGTGATATGGCGTCCCTTCTGTCTGGACGAGACTGGCGGAGAAGAAGACAAACCTTTGACGTTGCGGCAATTAAAAGAAATGGAAGCGAAGAAAGCCAAAGAGAGCAGGAAATGACGGCGCAGCAGGTTCGGTTAACGGAGGTGCACCGAGAGCAAGAAGAGTACGCGCGGACGGTATACCAGGAGTGTGACGACGCTGTTGTCCGGCCGCGGGAAGGGATGTAAAAACCTGGACGAAGTTGTGCCTGAAAAATGGAGACAGTCAAAGGTTGTAAAGTTAATGAAAGATTTGCAGGTGGCTGCACGAGAGGCGGATAAGTTGGGTCCAGACGATTACAACGCGGCTCATATCGCCTACGAAATCGCGCAGTACCACCCCGATCACGGGAAGCCAAAGGCTGAAAAACCCGAAAAGGCGAACGGGGGCCATACGCCCGAAGCGATGAAGCGCATAGAACAAAACACCCAAAGACGCGCGTCCAGCGCGAGCGTGGCATCTGGTTCTGGATCAAGAACCATCTCTGTTGACGAGATCGGCCTTAAAGAACTCAATGCCATGACTTCCGTTGAACGTTGGAAGTTCCGGGAAAAACACCGGACCGCTACGAGCGGATCGTCCGAGGGTAAAACCTAAAGGAGACGAACAATGGCTAATACTGTAAGCATTGACGCGCTTCGTCAAGAGCTATGGTCAAAAAGAGCTTCTTGATGACGTGATGAAAGATGTTGAAAACGTGACCCGGTTCATGGGCGAAGGTGCCGACAACGTGATTCAGGTGTCCCGCGACCTCGAGAAATCCAAAGGCGACCAGCAGACGTTTGGTTTGGTGGCGCGTTTGGGTGGCGACGGCGTGACCGGTGACGACGAGTTGGAAGGCAACGAAGAGTCGCTGAGCAGCTATGCGGAAGTGGTCGCTATCGACCAAATCCGTAATGCTGTGCGTCTGACGGGTCGGTTGGACAACCAGAAGGTCGTGTACGATCAAATCGGCAAAGCTAAAGAGAACCTGCGCGTGTGGATGAAAGAGTTCATCGCCCGCCAGATTTTCTTGAAACTTGGCGGCGTGACCAACACGACCCTTGTCGATACCAATGGCAAAGTCATTGGTGGTCGCGCGTTGTGGTCCAACACGGCTGACTTCATTCCCGATGCGGACGAAGCGGCTGGCGTCGGTGCGCGGTATCTGTGCGCCGAAACGACCGGGACGGACGGGCTTGCTGATGCGGACATCATGACTCTTGACTTGGTGACCAAAGCGGCGACTCTGGCGAAACTCGCGGAACCGAAGATCCAACCCTTGAGCGTTGGCGGGGATGACTTCTATGTCATGTACCTGCACCCTCTCTCGGCGCGCGATATTCGGATGTCCAGCGACTGGAAAACGGCGGTTGAAAACGCGCAGATGCGTGGCGACAAAAACCCCGTGTTCCGTGGCGCGTTGGGCTTTTGGTCCAACGTGTTGCTCCTGGAAAACGAGTACGTGCCTTGGCTGGACATTTCGGTCTCTGGCAACTCGTTCCGTGGCGCGGCTGTCGGTACGGACTGCGCGGCCGACTGTGCGCGTAACTTGCTTGTTGGTCGTCAGGCGATCCTGATGGCCCAGGCGTCCAGCAAAGACGCCCTTTGTGGTCGAGAACTTCGATTACAAGAACAAGGAAGGCGTTGCCGAAACTTCATCGGTGGCCTGCAGAAGACGATGTTTAACTCCGGGCGAATTTGGGGTTATCGCCGTCGACGCCGCCGCGAAGCTCTAAGGAGAGATCACATGGCCGCTATTACTGAACCCTGAGCAAACGGACGGAGTTCGCTGGCGACTACAAGATGTTGGTTGTCACCTGCGTTCCCACGTCCGCTTCGGATACCGTGACGCTGACGGCTGCGACGCACGGGATCACCGAAATCGCCGCTGTTATTCCCTTGATTACTGCGGGGAACGATGCGGCGTTGCAGACTGCCTACGCGAGCGTGAGCGGGTTGGTTATCACCCTGACCACTGCCGCCTCGGGTGGCACTGCCGCGACCGACTGGACCGGGGCGACTGTTGCCCTGATCGTCATTGGTCGTTAAATGAATTGACTGTACTCCGGCGTATATCCGGAGCGAGAGGGTGGAACGCCCTCTCAAATTTGATTGAGAGGTGAGCAATGGGCGTTGTTCGGCGCGGTAACGGGTACGGTGTCCGGCAAGTGTTCGACCCCGTGGAGCGTATGTGGACGTTCCAGTCGCCTGAAATTGTTACCGAGCCCATGAGGACCGCGATGGTCAACAACGTGCTGGCCATACAGAACGGGAGGCGGGTTGACTGCCTCCGCAATTTTGGGCCTGGGCCGAGAAACGACGCTTTTCTGGACTCGATCAGGGCCTTGGAAGAGGGACGATACCGTGTTGTGGTGTCGAACCGAGACAATGAGGTTTTTGCATTTAAGCAAACAGTAGGAACGGGGAAGGCTTTTAGCCTCCCGACAGGAGGCTGACAATGGCATGGACGACGCGGACGCCCGATCCTGCGTTTGCGTGGCAGTACAGAACAAACAACCAAATCGCGCAAGCGGGTCGTGGGGTGTGGATGGATTTTGTGTTTATGGGCTTTGGATACATGATTTGGAACCCGAGATATTCGAACGCGAATGTGAACGGCGACTTTTGGGTTAAGCGCACAACGTCAACAGTGAGTTGGAGCCGGAGGTAATTATGGGTTTAACGGAATCGGAATATCCTGAATTAAGGGCTGAACTTGACGCAGATCCGGCGGGACTTGGGTATGCTGGTAAATTTGGGATCGAAATAGAGGCGATGATGAATTTGGTTGCAACCAACAACACGGACCCGTTTAGGCGCGTTTTGCGCACCCGTGTGGAGTCCTGGGAGATAATCGGGGCAACGACATACGGGCAATACATTGGCTTGACCGCTGACCAAAAGCAGTTGTACGGTGCGATTATCGCGTGTGGTCATGTTGATCCGAGTGACGCGACGATTCGGACACATTTTGCGCAACTATTCCCAACCGGAGCCAGTCGGACACAGTTGGAAGTGTTGCGGTGGCGTGGATCGTCTAGGGCGGAAGCGTTGTTCGGTGATGGGGTGGTGGTTCGATATTGGGATATTGACCAAGCGAGGGCTCTCTAATGGCCAATGCTATTCCGGAGAAGTTTTCAACACCTACGGCGTTTACGATTACGGTGGCGAACTTGGCGAGTTCGACAGTCGGAGTAGGTCAGCAATCGACTTTGATAACGAACACGCAGGGATACAAAAGGATTTATGCGTACATAATGTTGAAGCTGGGTTCAACGACTCCAACGGGGAACCGCTTCGCTTACGTTTACGCAATTCGTGGTGATGGGACGACCCGCGACGATGGGGCCGGTGCTTCGGATGCGGGCTGGACACGGCTGAACGCTGACGAGGTGCGTACCATCGGTAACAAGGCGAGCCCTGCGGCTGGCGATTTGATTTACGGAGTGGCTGTTATTGAGAACCCGGGTCCGGAGTGGGGGATCGGTATTGTCCACGATACGGGTGTGAATTTTGACTCGACGGGTGGCAACCACTACCTGTATTGGGTCGGCGTCTATCCAGAGGTGCAATGATGCTCCAAGGGACGCGGTTCGGGAAGATTCTTGAAACACGTGGCGGAATGTTCGGGTACACGATGGGGAGCGGTCAAACATCTTCTTTTGTTGGAGGGCGTGGAAGTTTGGTGCGTGTGGGTGAACCGACTCGGGCATACGGGAAATACGGGCAATGCGCCGTATTCAACGGGACGAACCAGGCGTACACGCTCCCGTCATTCAACATGGGTCCGGGGTGTTCGTTCGGTGTGCGGTTCAAGCACACGGCGACGACGGCAAGCATGACCTTGGTTGATTTCCCGCAGTCGGTAGGTGGCGGGACAGTGATTTATATGAGGGCGAACGAGGGCGGGACCGGGAAAATCAACATTGCCGGATTGTCTCCGTTTTTCAACGTGGTAAGCTCTTCAAGCAGTTTTAATGACGGTCTTTGGCATAGTGCGGTCGGCGTGTACGGTTCAAACAGTGGGACGATGACGCTTTTTGTTGATGGGAAGCAAGAGGGGAGTGTGGCGGCGACGGTTCCCAGGTTCCTGTCCGATTACCCACGGGTGGCCTCGGAGCGGTGGCTTGGAGCCGATTATAGCTGGTACAACGGGAGTCTAGCTGATCCGTTTTGCGTTCAAACCATTTTGACGTTGCAAGATGTCCGACTTTACCACACGGACATGGGGAAATATGGGGAAGACAATCCGTCTCTTGGGCTTCCGTTTATTCGTTCTCGACCTTGGATATATTACCAACAGATGCGGAGGGCCGCCTAGATGTTCTTAAGACAAAGCACGGCATCGCAGTCGGTAGCCATCGGTCCTTTTGTGGATGAAACGGATTTTAAAACAGCGGAAACGGCGCTGACTATCAACAATACCGATATTAAGCTGGTGGTTAACGGTGGGGCATCGGCGAACAAGAACAGCGGTGGCGGGACGCACCGCGTCAATGGAGTTTACGGTATCACCCTGGACGCAACGGACACGGCAACAGTTGGCGAGATGGAGATTTCCGTTGTTGTTTCCGGGGCGTTGCCGGTGTTCCACAAATACCGGGTTTTGGAGGAAGCTGTGTACGACGCTTTGTTTGCGGCGTCGGCTCCTGGGTACGTGGCGAATGCTTCTGGTAAATGTGGCGCAGATTAGTGGAGACGCGACGGCGGCGGACAACGCCGAATCGTTCTTTGACGGGACAGGGTACGCCGGAACAAACAACGTGATGCCGACAACCACGACCGTGACAAACGGCGTGACGGTGACGACCAACAACGATAAGACGGGGTATGCACTCTCTGCTGGCGGTGTCCAGGCAGTCTGGGACGCTTTAAGCGCGGCGTTATCAACCGCCGGAAGCATTGGGAAGCGCATTGTTGATTATCTGACGGGGGACAGTTACACGCGACTTGGCGCTCCGGCGGGATCGTCGATTGCGGATGACATTTCAAACGTGAGCGGCGGAACGCTTAGCATTCGGCCAGTTAAAAACGCGGTCTTCAGCAATTTCATGTTTCCAATGTATGACGCCACGACCAAAGCGCCTCTTGCTGGACTGACAGTAACGGCGCAAAGAGCCATTGACGGTGGGGGTTTGCTTCGTGCGCGAACGCCGTTTCTTCTGTTGGCAGCGGCGTTTACAAGATCGACCTTGCGGCGGCCGACTTGAACGGCGACAAGGTTATGTTCAAATTCACGGCGACAGGGGCCGACGTTCAGCTTGTGGAACTGTTTACCCAGGGATAAGGGGGATCTATGGATTTGATGACAGGATCGGAGCTTTACGACTACATCGTTCGGACGTTTAAGCGAACGGACAAAGAAACGGAAATTTACGAAGCCATTACAGACACTATCCTCGATTTGCAGGTTCGGTTCGGTTTTGACGCCCAAAAGGTCGAAGCCTATACCACTGCTGGTATAACGGCGCTTGGCGACTACAAGTTGGACCTGCCGGACGATTTCGGATCGATCGTTGGAGACGTCCGATTCGCGGATGGAAACGCTTCGTGGGGTTTGCAGAAACGGTCAAAGCTCGAATTTAATGAGCGGTTCCCTGACCCGGACGATGACGACGCGATCACGGGTCAACCAACGGACTACTGCATTTTCGGGAAACAAATTCTTTTAGGGCCTGTCCCGGATCGGACGGATTACATTTACCAACTAGATTACACGACCGTCCTTGCTGATCCAGTTACGAGCGCAACATCGTCTGTTCCGTTTTCGGATATCGGGAGAGAATGTTTGCGGTACGGCGTTTTAGGACGAATATACGACGCCCTTGATGAAGATGGATTGGCAACAAAGAACTACACGCTTTATGAGAAAGAAGTTCAAAAGCTCAAGATACGTGATCTGCGAAACGAGCAAGAAGTATTTACGGTGAAGCAGGTGGAGGTTTAATGCCGGTCAAGCTAAACGTCCCGTTACCATCAGGCGGTCTGATTGTTGACCGGCCGGGTGAGTTCGTTGATACGCGGTCGGCGACAAACTCAAAGAACGTCGATGTGAACCGGAACATCATTCGGAAACGGCCTGGGACAGTGGCCCTTGGCGCAACGCTCGCTGAACAGATCATGCGCTATTTCGAGTTGCAGGTCGGAAGCACGTCGCGGCTGTTCCGTGTTGGGATTACCGACATCCAGGATTTGACTAAAGCAACGTCAACGTGGAACAGCGTCACGGCATCGGCATTGACGGCGACCGTTGATGACCATGTTAGTTATGCGTTCCCGTTGTTGGCTGGGGCGAAGACGGCGGTTTACACGAACGGCGTTGATGCAATTCGTAAGGTCGGAATAACCGGGGATGATGCGGACCTTGGCGGAACGCCTCCGTTGGCGCGGTTTGTCCGGGCGTTTGGCCCTTACCTTGTTCTTGGCTATATCACCGATGGCGGGACAACATACTATTCGCGTGTCCAGTGGTGCGATACGGGCGACCCGGAAACGTGGACGGGCGGAAACGCCGGGAGCGTTGACCTTCTTGAAGACTCGGCGGACATAACCGGCCTGGGCCTGTTTGGAAACTTTTTGACGGTTCACAAACGGGAATCTATTTATATCGGCCAGCTTGTAACCACGTCCGATGTGTTCCGGTTTGATCGAAAGCCAACCGGGGTTGGGACTGTGGCCGAAGCCACGATTGCGAACCTGCCGAGCGGCGAACAGGCGTTCTTGGCTTTGGACGGGATTCATTTGTTCAACGGCACAACGGCCCCGCTGATAAGTGCGCCGATCCAGGACGAATTGCGGGAAACAATTAACCCGGCGGCAATCCACCGATCTTGTGGTGGGTACGTTGAAGGATTGGATGAATACTGGTGCGCAGTTCCTATCGGCGGATCTTTGACGCCGAACACGATTTACAAATACAACACGATCACGGGCAAGGTTTATAAAGATGAACGGCCGGACATGACGACGTTCAGCTTTTACGTCAACACGACAGAAGACACATGGGATTCAGCAGTTGGTATTTGGGACACAGAGACCGAACGATGGGATAGTGCGGCGGCTCAGTCCCTTACAAAATTGATTGTTTTTGGTGATTCGGCGGGCCTTTCGACGGTAAAGAACCTGGGGGCATACGCGGACAATGGGGTTGCGTTTGCGTCAAATTTCGAGACAAAAGACTTCACAGCCGCCGATTTTGGGGTGCCTGACTTTGACAAGATTATGAGATGGAAAGGCATCGAAATCTGGGGGACGGGGACAGGGGTAGCCCTGGACTATTCGATAGACGGCGGGACGACATGGGTAACTGTGGGGACAGGCACATTGACCAGTAATATCGGTGCCGATTCCAGCCCTGCCGAGTTTTATTTTGATGTTGTTGCGTCTCGGATTCGGTTTCGGTTCTCGAACGACGAAAGCAATGGGACATTTTCAATGACCAAGTACCAGATTGAAGCAACGCCAAGAGAGTATCGCCGATGACGCTTTACGCTGAACCCATTATACCGCTGACCCCGGAGTCGGAGTTCGACAACCGACTTTCCAAGGGGATCAACGATTGGGCGTTTGTTTTGAAGTCGATCCTTGATGGTGGGATTTCGTTTGCGGACAATGCGGATGTATCGTTCGTGACGGTGACAAGTCACCTGACACCAGGGACGGAGTTCTCCGTGGCGCACACCCTGGGCAAAGTGCCTACGGGGTACATTGTTACAAAACAGGCTGGGGCCGGAAGCATCTACAATGGGACGACGGCCAACACAGCAAGCACGATTTATTTTCGTTCGGACGTGGCAAGTACGTCGTTCACTTTGATGGTTTTTTAAGGAGGAGTTTATGACCTGGGACGTTACGACACCGGCAGGAAGTGAGAACAGGATTTTGGGTGATGACCGTATCCGTGAATTGAAGACGGATATACAGACGTCTTTGCGCGGGGACGAAGCGGAAGGCGTCGAGGCGGTGTTTCCAGGCGGGGACACGGCGAACCCGGTTTATCGGTATCGTGGACTTAAGGACACAACGGCGAACCGCCCAGCGGCGGCGCATCATGGTTTGTTCTTTGACACCACGCGGAACGTGTTACAGCGGTCAAACGGGACAACGTGGGACGATGTTGGGACGATGATACCGTCAGGAACAGCAGTTGTGTTTTATCAAGCATCCGCGCCGGTAGGTTGGACTGCTGTTGCGGCAAACGATAAGTTTCTTCGTGTTGTGACGGCTGGCGGGACTGGCGGGACGACGGGCGGAACTGTGGCGGCATCGACAAGTTTAGCGCACAGCCATACAGTTAATTCTCATACACACACATCGGGAGCGCACTCTCATTTGTTTGAGTATGATTCCCTAACAACCGATGCTCTTGCTTATACCACGCCAACATTTGCAAACGCTGAATTTGGATTAAGGACAATAGATCAAACATCGCCATTCACTTATTCTGACGTTATGGGGGAGCAAGGTGATGATGGACGATTGAAATACAAGACGGGCGGAAGCGGCGGATTTGTGACGCAATCGTATCGTAGTTATGGGTATCCATATACGAAAACAGATGGTGGGAGTGTTGCAACAAGTGCAGAAACGCCAGATACAAATTCGCAACTTGGTGCGTTTGCTTACGCTGATGTTATCGTTGCGACAAAAGACTGAGGAGGCTCTGTGAAAATTATCTTGGCAATGTTTTCACTGTTTTTGCTGTCTTGCGAAGCCAGACATAAAATTATCGAAGGCGGGAAGACGTCTTCGCCTTTGCCTTCGGTCTCGATGCGCGTTGGAGAGAAATCGGTTATTCATGGAATCGCGTGTGGTGAGGAGCTTTCAAAGGCTCCGTGTTGTGTTTTCGATTTCTCTGTTAACGGATCTTCAACGACAATAAACGGGATCACAAACGGGATCGGGATTTTGTATTGCGGGGATCAGGCTGTTGCCGGTGTTTTTGTTGCAAAACCCGGCTACCCACTTGAATAGGAGATAATGCGAAGTGTCGTTTTGCCCGTTAATTAAGAAAAAGTGTGTGGGAGCCAAGTGCCGGTTCTGGACACACCTGCTGGGGAAGAACCCGCAGACGGAAGGGACCATAGACAAGTTCGGATGCGCGATTGAGTTCTTGCCGATCTTGCTTGTGGAGAACGCGCAGATGGTACGGCAGGGGGCGGCAAGTACGGACAAAGTGGCGAACATGGTGAACGGTTTGCGTGGTGAAGTAAACGAGAGTAATAGAATTTTGTTGGACGCGAAACATGAACATCAACGGCTCCTGGACGCCGGTAGCGGACGTTAAATGACGACGGACAGGAGGATTTTATGGCAATCTGGGGAGCCATTGCGGGCGGTGCCGCCAGCGGTTTAGTAGGTGGGTTGTTGGGTAAAAAGAAGACGAGCCAAGTTCCGTTGGAGACGGCGGAACAACGTGCGGCCCGTCAGAAGTTGATGGGGTTTGCCAATACCGGACAGTTCGGAGATTTCAAGGCGGGTGCGGAAGTTCCCCTTGGTTACGGCGACTACAACGCCACGGGGTACGAACAACAGGGACTTTCAAACCTTCAACAGTTGCTATCCCAAGACATTCCGGAACAGTACCGCCTTGGGGACGACGCTTTACAGGCATACCTCGCCACTGACCCGACGGACGTTTCCGCGCAATTCAACCCATTTAAACAACAGACGGAACGGCAGATTGCCGACTCAAACCGGGCGTTGAAACGGAACGCCGGGTTTGCCGGGAACCTGTACTCGACCGACACGATCCGACAGCTTGGCGACATTCAAGCGCGCGGGAACGAAACGCTTACGTCCGAACTGGCGCGGCTTACCGACAGCGCGCTGAATCGCCGTCTGCAAGCGATCCCGTTGGCCTACCAGAGCGCGGAAGCAAAACGAAACGCCGCAATACAGAACGTTGCTGCGAGCCAACAGTACGGTTCTTTAACGCGCAAGTTGAACGACGCTGCGATCAAGGCGCGAGATGCCGAACTCTTGCGGCGTCGGCAGGAGTTGCAGTTACCGATCCAAGCCGCGCAGAGTGTTGCCGGACAGTCTTCGCAATTCGGTGTTCCGTCCGTCACGACAAGCCCCTACCAAGATCTGATGAAGATGGTTGGTCAGGTTGGTGGTAGCTACTTGTCCAATAAGCTATTTTCTGGCGGGGGCGGCGGTGGCGGCGGGGGCGGCGGTTGGGACGATTATAGTGACCTTTGGGAGGTTTAAAATGGCCGCCTCCGTTCACGAACTCCTAGCCGCAGCGCAAGCCGATAAGAGCCCCTTCATTTCCATGCTGGAAGGAGCAGCGCAAGGATTCCAGAGCCAGCAAATGCACCCGCTCGATGTTCAGTCGAAACAGTTGGCAATTCAGCGCCAGCAACAGGCGCTTGAGTTCGACAAGATGCTTCGGACCGCTTACGAACAAACGATCAAGAACCAGCTTAACGATACCGCGCCCGAGGATGGTGGCCAGACGCCACAACAGAAGTTCGATACGGTTGTTTCTATCGGGAAAGGCGGTCCCCGCGTTTCCCAGGTGCCAAGAAAAAAGGGGCAAGCGACACCCAACAAACAGCAATCGGTATATGAAGACGAACAAGGGCGAAGCCGACGCGGGGCTTTCGACCCGGCGACCGGACAGGTTATTCGGACCGAACAAGACCCAATCGTTCCTATGAACAAACCTAAATCGGCTACCGCACAGAAACCATCGGCTGGTGCTGTGCGTCCGAAATCTCCGTCACAGATGCAAAGCGAAAACACAAAAGCATTCAAAATGGCTGTCG
This sequence comes from Elusimicrobiota bacterium, assembly GCA_016706425.1. NCBI lineage: Bacteria > Pseudomonadati > Elusimicrobiota > Elusimicrobiota bacterium. The sequence continues at coordinate 69,165 of JADJJR010000002.1, read as the reverse complement.
ATTGGTACGTGAAAGCGAACCCGAACATGGCTGTAACTGATCCGTTTTCCGGTCGTGTCGTCGACACGCGCATGACCCATTCGGACACGCAGACCGAAGAGTTTACGGGCCTCTTTGAGCGCGCCAAGAAACTGATCGCGGAGGGTGTGTTAACCGACCCCGCTTCAAATCAACCCCCGGCGTCTCTCTCTGCGCCATCCCCTGAAAATGTTCAGTCTCCGGAGCAATATCTTAAGTCAATCGGGGCCAAGATAACTCCCGCGAACATTGAATGGGCAAAGAAAAAGACGGGTGGGAAATAATGGCTGGAAGAAAACCAGAGTTCGATATCCCTCCGGACGGGTACGAAACAGCGCCTGTTGCTGTTGCTGACGATGCGCCGCCGGACGGGTACGAAGGACCATCCATTGGGTACAAGGGTGTTGGGGCGAGCGGATCATGGGACCAGCCGCAACCGGCGGTTGTCCCGCAACCGGTGGTTCCTCATACCCAGATGCCACAAAACCCGGACGCCATGTCCACATACAAGGAAGCGTTGACCGCGTACCTTGTCGGGAACCGCGACCTTGCCAAAGCGAAGGCGGAAGCGGCGTTAAGCCTTGACACTGGATTGACGGAAGCGAAAAACATGCTGACCCGGATGCGCGTCAATCCGTTGGCAGGAACAAACGCGCCGAGGCCGGAATATTCACCGCAAAAATTCACCGACTACACGGTCGGCCAAATGGCGGCGGACACATACAACGCTATTGACCAATCGCCGGTAGTTCGGACACTTGGATCTGGCGTTGCAAAAATTGGTCGCGGATTTTCGCGTCTCCCAAATTTCGGGGCCAATTTATTTGCACTCCCGTACAATGTGATAGTTACTTTGACAGGGAATGAAGACAGAGTTTACAGAAATCCAAAGATCTTCGAGAAAGAATCAAAATGGTGGGACGAAAAATATAAACAATTAAACGAAGGATATCAGAGATGGGGATCAAAAGGCGAAGATTTTGTGTCCGTGACGAAACGGAAAGACCCAGGCGAGATTGCTTCTTACGTGGCATACAAAGTCCTTGAAGAGGCTCCACAACAAGCGCTGTTAATTAAATCTGCACTAGCGAAATTAGGAGCTATCGGAATATCGTACATGGGTTTGATTGCAGGAGCGGAAGAATTAGCAGCAACGCCTGAAAACGTGAATCCAGCGGCCGCTACCGTCAACGCCATTGTTAATGGAACCGTTGAAGCAGCCCTTGAACAAACTCCTGCCCTTATGGGGAAATGGTCAAAAGCCATTGAGGAAGCTGTTGGGAAGAAAGGGCGGGGCGAGGTTATAAAAGCTGTCGCAAAAACTATCGGATCTTCTATTGTCCAAGAAGGATTAGTTGAAGAAGCACCGACAGAGTACCTGCAATCGGCGTCGAGAGTAATGACCGGCGTTGATCCAAACGCCATGCAGGGTGTTGGCGGTCGGATGATCGAAGCGGCAACGATTGGCGGTGCTATGGGTGGCGGCATGACGGCCCCGGCCGCGATTGGGTCTGGTATTCAAATGGGGGCCGGAAAGCTCGGTCCCGGTGATTTCCCGCCTGACGGATTCAATGAAAACAACACACCACAAGGGCCTATTCCGCCAAGTTCTATTGGCCAAAGTGTTGCCCCCTTGACATAAAACAGAATCCGAATTATTCTCTGGGTGATGAGTCCGCGCGACTGGCTGGATCTTCTGATTCTGTCGTTAACGTCCCGGGCGTTTTGGATCTTCGCCGGGGCGCTGATGCTCCCGTCGTTCCTGCTGATCGGGTATTACCTTCTGCAATTCCCGCCGATGCGAACATCCCCGCGCCGGTTCAGTCTCCCGGCAATTATGAACGGGTGGCTTTACCGCAGTCTCCGGCAATTCCGAATCTTGAACAACCTGCACCAGCGGAAAGCCAATCGGCACTTCCGCAACCTCCACAACTAGACCAACAGCAGCCCAGGATTATCCCAGCTCGGGAAGATCGTGTTTCCGAGAATGAGTTAAATCGTTACCCCGTCGAAGATCGCCCACGACTAAAGTCCCTTGCGGAGTCAATCCATAAAGAAGCGGTAAGCGATTACCAGATTTCGCGTTCACGGTTTCAGCATTGGCGGGAAATCCTTGGCCCTGGGATAAAACCTCCGAAGATTATTGGCGGAGAGCGTGACACGATGGGCGAATACAACACGCTCCCTGTCTGGCAAAAGAGCAAAGCCGGTCGTGAGATGGATCGCATTGTCAGCGATGCCATTGAAGCCGGACTTATCGGAGACGAAAAAGACATTTACGATGCTCTCCGTAAATTGCAAGCTCCGCGACGTCCTATCTCACCGGACAGTTATCTCGAAGAGGCCGCGAACATCATGGCCTACGAAACAGAACAAGAGTCCATTGAGCCAAATCCGACCTACCAAATAAGCACGGAAATCGAAGGCCAATTCCAGGCGGAACAAGAACAAAGCAATCTCTTTGATGTTCCGAAAGAGAACGTGGGGGACTCTTACGTCCGATTGATCGCCCAGGCACGACGGCAAGGGATGACGGTCCCGGAAGCCGTTAAGTTTGCCAAGGCACGTATATCTCAATTCGGCAAACAGCAGACGGCGCAAACACAAGCAAAGCAATCAGAGTTCGGCGTTGCGGGAGGCGTTCAGGGTTTTGGTGTTCAAAGACGCGGACAGACGGAGATGTTCCAGGTCGGAGAAGAAACCACAGAAACCGCCAAAGGGCAAACCGAAGCGCTGGCCGCATTTAACAAAATCATTTCGGCCAGCAAGATGACCGACGCCGTGTTCGCCGAGTTGGTCGATTCGATCCGCCCGGACCCTGCGGCGTTTCGGAAAGGGTACGGGACCGAGTATTCGGCCGACAAGTTTGCCATTCGAGGTGCGACGTACCCGATTAGGAACCACCCGACAATTCGGGCTTTGGTCCGGTTTGCCAAGGGAGCCCACCAGGGGACCGGGTATCACGAGGCGATGCACGTCATTTTAAACAACGTCCTGACGGTTCAGGAACGGCAAGTCTTGATGGACAAGTTTGGAACCGAAGAGCAGGCGGCCGAGGCGTTTGCCCGGTACGAGGCGAAGCGGACGGGCATGGAGAAGCCGAGCCGGATCAAGGCGATATTCGACAAGATTCTTGAATTGCTTGGACAGTTGCGGAGCTACATGGCCGGGAAAGGGTGGAAGACGGCGGAGGATGTGTTCAAGTCTGTGGAGCAGGGGCGGACGGAACGGCGGCGCGCGGCGGGGCGTGGGGAGGCTAAATACCAGGCGGAAAACAGAAAGACCAAACGGGAACAGAAGCCTTTAAGCGGTGGTTCGGCGACTCCAAAGTCGTCGATGCCGATGGGAAACCGTTGGTGGTTTATCATGGGACATCCGAGAAAGGATTGTCGGGTGACGCCTTTAGCAAGGATTTGCTCGGGGCCGTAACAAAATCGCGCTCAGCGAAGGCCGGGTTCTATTTTGTCGCAAACAAGGACGCCGCCGCAGGGTACAGCAGACTGGCGAACTCGAAGCCAGTTCAAGACCTAATCGACAAATCAAACGCCGCAGAACGTGCTGGCAAATTCGATCTTGCGAATCGCCTTATGGTCCAGGCTGAAAAACTTGAACAGACGGCCAGCCCCAAAGAGAATGTTGTCGGGGCATACCTCTCCATTCAAAAACCGTTTGAATTCGATGCCAGCGAGCAAAGGTTTCTGGACATTCAGAACGAAATCCACGATGCAATCCGCGAGGCGAAAACCGGCGGATATGATGGGATTGTTTTTCGGAATCTGATCGACAACGCAGATTGGGGAGCGAACGCGCACTTGACCACTGGGTTGCCTTTGAGCCAACCCAAATCAAATCCGCCACCGGGAACGCCGGGACTTTTGACCCAGAGAACCCGAGCATTTTGTATCAGGCGGAACGGGTTGAAAGCGATAAGGCCATGCTCCCGAACGGTGGGTATGTCCCACTGGCGAAACTATCAAAACTCCAACGCATTTACCGTGGATGGTTGACCACGGATCGTGGGGTTGGGCAAGCCATTGATCGCGCGAACGAAGAGCGGATCGGCAAGATCATGGAGACAGCGTTTGACGCTCCGGTCACGGGGAAACAGTTGCTTAAGTACTTCAAAGAGAACCCGTCCGATGATCTCCGGCAGGCGGTCTTTGAGGCATTAACAGGACAACGGTCGATCTTTGAACTTCCGGCCGATATTACCGGGATAGTCCAGAAGATGCGCGAAGACGTTGACGCCTTGTCCCGCGTGATCGCACAGACGGCAGCGCCAAACGACCGATTGAAGGCCGTCATTGAACGGAACCTCGGGCGATACCTTGGGCGGCATTACAAGCTGTTTGAGCGAAAGAACTGGCGACCGTCCAACGAAGTCATTTCCCGCGCCAAGGCGAAATTGCGTGAAATGCACCCGAACACGATTGGAAAAGCATCGAGCCAAGAACTAAACGGAATCATCGAAAACATCATTTCCAAAGGGGACGTAACTTTCCACCGTGGGGATCGGCGGATCGACATTCCACAAAATCACTTCGTCAAGCGGAAGGACATTCCCAAAGAGATCCGCGACCTGTACGGGGAGATCACCGATCCCGTTTGGGCTTACCTCAAAACGATGGCCGATCAATCCACAGTGGCGCACAACGCTGATTTCCTATCGAAGATTTCCGGGATGGAGGGCGTGTTCAAAGACAAGCCTGATGAGACGCATTTTAAGCAGATCCCCGACGTCGCCCGATGGGGCGCGGTTCGCGGCAAGTTCACGACCCAAGAAGTTAACGATTTCCTGATTGAAGCCATTGATCCGGTGGATAGCGGCCTGTTTCGATTTGTCGAAAAGCTCATCGTCAATCCGTTCAAATGGACTAAGACGGTCGCATCTCTCCCATCTCATCCCAGGAACTTCATTGGGAATACGATGTTTTCTGTGTTGGCTGGAAACACAATTACAAACCCGGCGAACATTCCCTATTACTGGAAAGCCCTTCGTGTAATTATGGGGAAGGAAGGGAAATACAGAGGGACATGGAAAGAGCTTGTTCGGGCGCGGGTTGCCGATACGCAGTTTTGGGGATCGGAGATGCCGAAGCTGATGGCGGAAATGATCTCGGACCCGGTGAGTTGGCCGGACAAGATCATGAACACGGTCAAATGGCCCGTGGAGAAGTTGGGCGAACTTTACAACAACGAAGACCTAATTTATCGGGTTTCCGCATTTCTGAAATACCGTGATAACGGGATGACGATAAACCAGGCCGCGCAAGAAGTGGACAAATGGTTTACGAACTACGCGAGGTTGCCGAAAGCCGTAAAGACGGCCCGGCGCATCGGTGTGTTTGGCCCCTTTCTATCATTCAAAGCGAACACGGCTCGGATTTTAATAAACGCCGCGAAAGAATCCGGGGAAGGAATAAAGAAGGGGAACCCGGCCCCCGCTCTTCGGTTGGCATTTGTTGTGTCGTTTATTCCGCTGTTGCAAATGGCAATGCGAACAGTTTTTGATATCGACGACGACGAGAAAAAGAACCTCGACAAGTTGCAGGACATGGGACCGATTTACAAAAAGGAACTCGACGCCGATCTACTACCGAACGGCGGAGGGATCAATCAAGGCATTTGATCTTGGTTATATCTGGCCGACGGGCGAATTTGACAAGGCGGCGAGAGCGGCGCTTGTTGGTGACGCGGAAAGTTTCACAGAATCCATCGACTTGTTTCAGCATCCGCTTTTGATGCTTATAGCATCCTTTTCAATAACTTCAACACGCGCAACCGGCAGAATGTGGCAAACGTCAACGATCCGATGCCGAGACGGGCGGCAGATAAGATGGCCGAATTAGCGCGAATGCTTTACGTCCCGGCCTCGTCTCCTGTTCCTTCAATCCGTGGTTTGGCGAAAGGCCGATATGAGCCGGGTCTGTTAACCGGATACCAAATCAAGACTTTGTACGACGCTTATCACGGCGTAGAGGATCGGTTTGGGCGGACGAGGGAAGTACCGGAAGAGTTGCGGGCCTTCTTTACCGGTATCCGGACTTGGGAGATCCGCCCGGATGACACCAAGAAAGCGTTTCGGATGCGGAAGGCGGGGGAATTCCAAGAAGCGAAGCGCGAACTGCGTCGGTACATGCGGATGCCAGGGATCTCCCAAGAAGAAAAAGAACGGCGAATGGACGACTGGAAACGTCGGGTTGCAAAAATAAGAAGCGATGTTGAGTCCAGTAACAGTGTAAAACTGAAATGACCGACCGCCGAGCCACAGATCCGGATGAGGGCGACTTCGTCGGGAAGCGATCCCGGAAATGGAAGGGCGTTACGGCGGGGGTTATCACGGCGGTTGCAACGGCGGTCGGGGCGTACTTCGCCGGGGTGGACAAAGGCGTGGGCGGTGCGGACGGCGACAGGGTGACGCGGGAAGTGGTGCAAAACCTTGTGGTTTTGAAGTCCAGCCTGGACGACCTCAACACGACATTGAGGATCTTCGCCGAGGACAGGGACGCGAATTTGGAAGTGGCGCGGGAAACGCGGGCCGAGGTGGGGCGGTTGGCGCGGCGTGTTTCCGTCGAAGAAAACGCGGTGGATCGGCACAGCGAGATCATGGGAAAGCTGGACGATTTTGAGAAAAAGGGGTAAAACGACGATGACCGAAGAAACGGAGAAACTGCTCAAGGAACTCGTGCGGCTTGTCGTCGAAGAAAGACAGCTTTTGATAAACCACATCCGCCTGACGGAACCGAGATCGACGGACAACGACTTGTTCCTTGCCGGGCTTCGGACGGCTTTGGAGTCTCTCGGAAAACGGGTGTCCTCCATAACCGAAGCCATCGACAAACTTAACCAAAACAACGCGCAATCGGCGGCGCAACTAAAGACTGTTGAAGATCTGGTTCGGCCCCTACACGCTTTCGCGTATAGTGTCGTCCAGCGGTGTCCAAACTGCACGAGCCCAACCAGAGGACACAACGATGACACTCGACCATGTGTGTGAGCGGGTACGGTTTTACGTCGGGCTCTGGAACGAATTGCCTGTCATCGCCCAGGGGGTTGTGGTTCTGATCGTGTCATTCGCTTGTTCGTTCGTGCTTGTCATCTTCTGGATGCTCCGGGGGAACGATGGGGATTGATATTTGCAAGGCGTGCGGGCGCATGTGGGACGATACGGATCAAAGTTTTGTTGGTCAACAGGTGTTCGGTGATGCCGAACGCGGGCCGAATCTTTGCCCGGACTGTAAAGACAAGATGGTGGTGGAAGAACGCCGCCACTGGGACGCGCGGTCGTGACGGAATACCTGCACATCATGCCCCGCGCGGGCGGGCACAACGACACGGGGCGGGCCAGCGATTGCCCGTGCGAGCCGGAGATACGTTTGATCCACGGCGTTCCGTGGCTCCGGGTGGCTGTCCATCGCGGGGTCGGCGTGGCGCGGCTGGAAGCGGAACTGCGGATGCTGACCCACGCCTACAGAGTTTACGGAGGAGGAACGGATGCCTAAGTTTGGGAAACGGTCAAAGAAGGAACTGGCGACGGCGCACCCGGACCTACAACGGCTTTTCAATGCGGTCATCGAAAAAATCGACTGCGCCGTAATTTGTGGACACCGGGGACACGCCGACCAAGACAAGGCTTTCGCCGAAGGGAAGTCGAAGCTGGAATGGCCAAATAGCAAGCACAACAAGGTCCCGGCCCTGGCCGTCGATGTTGTGCCTTTTCCGATAGACTGGAACGACCTTGCCAGATTCGACGCCCTGGCAGCTGTTGTGAAGGCGGAGGCGAAGCGGCTTAATATCAAAGTGGAGTGCGGGATCGACTGGAAAAAGTTTCCGGATGCGCCGCATTACCAGATGCCAGGATGAACTTGGCTGAATGGTTTTTACGCAAGTTGGAGTCGGCACGGTTTTCGTGGAGTATCACCCTGCCGACGTTCTCTAGGAGGAACGATGGGCCTAAAGGATTGGATCGTAAAAATAGCTGTCAAGAAATTGGCAAAGAAAATAAAACTACAGGAGGGCGTCATGGACAAAAAGAAATGGTATCTCTCGAAAACGCTGTGGTCAAACGTGGTGGTGGTTCTGATTGGGACTTATGAACTGGTGAAGGCGAACATTGTCCCAGGGCTTCCGGGGATTCCGCCCATCGTTCTGACGATTCTTGGGGCTCTTGGGATCTATTCCCGTGCAACGGCGACAAAGCAGATCGGCCTCTAAAAAGAAATCCCGCCGAAACCGGCAACCGTGTGGTTGTAGAACCCGCACGGAATGCCGGTCAATCGGCGGGGTTTTTTACATTAACTGCGCAAAAAATAGTTTTCCGACGGTGTCCCGACGGTAGAATAGGGGGTTGAAAAGAAACCGAACCTATGGCATACTCAAGTCATGGGAAACCTCGAACGCCCATATAAAACGACACCCGACATTCTGCATTCGCGGAATGGCGGGTTAACTATTTCCCCATCGTGGTTCGAGGGTCGGGCAACCGACTTCCACGGTGGGGTTTCTTTTTGTGGTGAGAAGTTCGGAAAAATGACAATCATAGAACCAGTGCTTGTTCTCGTGAGTGGTAAGAAAACGGAACTTTGGCGCGGCGTGTGCGACTGCGGGAATGAAATTTTCAGGAGGTTAAGTAATTTCATCCGTGGAGATCACAAATCCTGTGGGTGTGAAAGATATAAAGGCAAACACGCGGTTCTTCGGAAAGCAAATCCTTCAGAATTTGTGTCTTGGTGCTGTATGATAAGAAGGTGTTTGAATGTGAAACACGAAAAATTCAAATACTACGGCGGACGGGGAATAAAAGTTTGCGCTCGATGGGAAGACTCGTTCGCTCTATTTTTAAGTGACATGGGGAAGAAACCGACACCGAGGCACACGATTGACAGGATTAATTGTAACGGAGATTATGAACCTTCGAATTGCAGATGGGCAACCCCGAAACAACAAGCGAAAAACAAACTCAAAACAGGAGGCCGTCATGTCTGAGCATATATTGCCTAACTGCATTCTCCGGGCCACGGTGGACGGGTACAAACGGTTGTACAACGCAACGGACTCGGTCGAGGAACGCCTTTCGCTCTGGCGGAAAGAAGCCCGGTTGAAAGCAGAGATGGAGAAGCGGGTCTGGAAAAACGACGAACAAAACCGCAACTACGCTCGGGCGTTGCTCAAATCGGGGGTGCGGCCATGAAAACTGAACCGCGAACGACGCACACACCGGGACCGTGGGAATTATCGGGGGACTGTGCAGAGATATTCCCCAAAACTGGACCGAATAGCTCCATCGAGTTATGCCGAGTAGTCGGCCCCTGGGATGGATCATCATACTATGATGAAGAGACAGCAAAATCAAATGCCCGCCTCATCGCCGTCGCGCCGGAACTTTTGGCCGCCTTAAAAGACGTCCACGATTCTCCGTGTGCGCAGGAACGGTGCCTACGCAGGGGTGATACGGGCGTCCCGGCTTGTCCGGCGTGTGCCGCAATCGCCAAAGCGGAGGGGAAGCCATGATCTTCACACTCCAAGAAAACGACGACTTCGCCAGGGCCGAGTCCCGGTGGCTTAACCCGCCGGACGTTGCCGAACTGCCACAGCCCAAAGACAAGTGCGACTGCGGGCACATTGCCGACGACCACCACGGGGTCGCCATGCTCTGCTGGAAGCCGAACTGTGACTGTGGCGGGTTCGTCGTACCGGGCAAGGCGCGGGATCGTTTCTACTACGAAGAGCTTAAAAACAACGGAGCGGACTGATGAGCCGGATAGCGATCCACCGGGAGACCATGCCTTTCTGTTTTCAATGCGGATGGCGGCCTGTCCCGGAAAACGGAAGGCGGTGCCCGGCGTGTATCCGCCGTTCGCAACGCGGGAAGTGGAGCGAGGTGGCCAAGGTGGTCTACGCCCTCATCATTTCCGCTCTGCTGGCGATGGCGGCAAAGTGGGCGTGGTCAACAAACCAATCAATCGGTGATAAGCATTTGTTTTGTGTAAAGGGGGAATCCAATGAGAAAACTAATTAGTGCTGTCGTGGTTCTCTTTGCGGCGGGGTTAGTTAACGCCTACGACTACGGGGACAATTCCCGTAAACATAAAGATGTTTGGGGTCATAGCTACGAACGATCCGAGACTTTAGACAAAGACTCGGATGGTGACGGCGTGACCAATCGATACGACTACAACGATAGGAATAAAAACGTCCAATACGATTGGCAAGCTCCGTATAACAAACAGCAACGACGCGGTTGGTAGTCGATTTAATTTATGGCGGAGTCCGTAAGGGTGTCCCATTACAGCGAGGCCCGGGCGGCTACGGGACTTCAAAGCCACCCCTCCGCCCCATGTTGCAACACCGCGACCGCGCCGCACAAGCGCGGAGTGACCACGGGGTTCTCCTGCAGAGACACCGTGCGGAACCGGGCTGGACGCACACCGTCGGCCCGGAAGATTTAAAAAGCGCGAGCGGCGCATAAACGCAAAAGGAGAAGCAAATGGTCATGGTTAACGAAGGGGCTGGCAGTTTCGAGAATCCCGAACCGGGAAGCTACGCGGCGGTATGCAATCAGGTCATTGATTTAGGAACCCAAGAAGGTGAATATCAGGGCAACAAGATCAAGCGGCGGCAGGTAATTCTTGGGTGGGAACTGACCGAGAAGAATTCCAAGGGCGAACCGTTTCGTGTGAGTTCATTCTATACCGCGTCACTGTCCGAGAAATCAAAACTTCGGCCCATGCTTGAATCATGGCGCGGCGCGGCGTTCTCCACGGAAGAGTTGAAAGGGTTCCCTCTTTCAAAGCTGTTGGGGAAACCGTGCCTTGTATCCCTGATCTTGAACGAAAAACAGCGGATTCGAGTTTCCAGCGTTTCCAAGCTACCGAAGGGTATGCCCGCTCCGACCAACACGACTCCCATTGTCGACTTCGACTTGGACAAATACGACTCCATTGCGTTTTCAAAGCTGTCCCCCCAAACTTCAGGACATGGTTAAAAGTCTCCGGAATACGCCAAGGCGCCGAGCGGCGGGCATGAGGTTGAGCCGGAACCTGACGCCCAGGAGCCGGACGTTGAACCCGAGGCCGGATTCTGATGAAAAAGGAAATCGTCGATATCGACCCGGCGCGGGGGTGTTCCGCGTTACGACGGACAACGAGCGGTTTTACATCCGCCCGTCGAAGAACAAGACGACCGGACTCCCGGACTACGAATACGCCCCGTCGGTGACATACATCACATCGTTCTACCCAAAGGGTCCACAGTTAACTAAGTGGATCGCCGAGCAGGGGTGGGACGAAGCAGAGAAGAAAAAAACGGACGCCGGAGCGCGTGGGTCGCGTATCCATGCCGCCGTCGCCGCCTTGGTGGGTGGCGGAACCGTCACGCCGGACATGAAGTTTGACGGCGTGGAACTGGCGGTGGACGAATACGCCGCCGTCCTAAACTTTCGGGACTGGTTCGAGGCGACGCGGCCGGAAGTGTTGGGGTCGGAGTTTCTTATCTGGAACGACGAACACAACTACGCCGGGACGGTCGATCTCAAAGTCAAGATAAACGGAGAAGTTTGGGTTATTGACCTGAAAAGCTCAAAATCCGTCTATCCTGAATACGCTCTCCAGCTGTCCGCCTACAAAAGTGCATCCCCGACGCCACGCGGATCGGGGTTTTGCAGGTAGGGTATACACGATCCAAAAGCGGCTGGAAGTTTACAGAGCTTGATGACAAGTTTGACGTTTTCCTGGCGACGAAGCGGGTGTTCGAGAATGAGACAGCGGGGGGCCAAACCGCTTCAACGGGAGTTCCCGCTTTCCATCTCAATACGTCTACCGAAGGACGCGAAATAATGGAAGTCAGCGCCCCATACGACGGGGGTCTTGAAGGCGAGCTTTCAAGCCTTCCCGACCTTGTGGCGGACGCCCTGGCCGTTTGGAAGAAGGCCGAGGCCGATAAGCGGCGAGAGGCGGCTCGTCTTTACCTGATGTTCAAGGCGAAGCTTGCCGGACGTGAAACCACGGCGACGGAGTTGCGGGCAATGGTGGACAACGACGAGGGCTATTACATTATGTGCCTGGACTGCGTAACGGCTGAAAGCGCCCACGTCCGCCTCTATGAAAGCTGATGGCCGCGAAGCGGGCGGCGTCGATGCGGGCGGCGTTCTGAATGAGCCAAAACGAAGCAATTCTTTGGCGATTAAAACGCGGCGATGTTCTGACCCCGATTGACGCTCTGAACGACCCGGAAATTCGGAGTATGCGCCTGGCCGCGAGGATCGGAGAATTGCTTGATATGGGTTATGACATTAGGAAAGCTAACCAAAAGACGGAGACCGGGAAGACGGTGACAGCCTACTATATGCCATCGAAGGAAAAGAACGGACAACTTGGTATGGGGTTCTAAGGGGGGTTGATGAACATCGAACATGGGCATCAGGTGGCTTTGGTGAACTGGTGGGCTCTGGAAGCGAACAGGCGGGGGATTGACGCCCGCACTTTGGTTGCCATTCCGAACCAAGGCCGAGCCGGTGGGTGGAGGCAAGCCCGGCGCGGGGCGTACATGAAGGCGGAAGGCCAGCGCGCGGGGATGCCTGATCTCGTCCTCTTCATCCCGTCCCAGGGCTACCACGGGTTGGCGATAGAACTAAAGGCCCCATCCAAGACGGCCCGGCTGTCTCCGGCGCAAAACGAGATGATGAAAATCCTCTCTGGCCAGGGGTACGTCGCGGTTGTCGCCTGGGGGTGGGAAGACGCGAAGGACCAGATCTTGAGCTACCTGGGGGCGGCGAGATGAACCACGAAGGATTCCAAACATTGTTTGACGAAATAACGGCCCATGAACGCCAGACGCTCTGCGCCAAGGCTGGTGAATACGCATCCGGGAAGAACCGACTAGAGAACTTTTACGGTGGGGCCGCGATTGCCGGAACTACTCCGGGAATTGCTCTTTGGGGGTATCTCACAAAACACCTCGTCTCATGCCGAGAAATTGCGAATGGCAAAAGAGTCAGCCGCGCCATGCTTCGTGAAAAGATAGGGGACGCCCGGAATTACCTTGTCCTCTTGGAGGCCCTGGTGATTGAACAGGGGCTTGCCGAATGAAACACCTCCTGGCCGACCTCTGGCTTTTGGTTATCGTCCCGGCGACGCCGTGGGCGGTTCTGGCGTGGTTCCTATTGAGGGCGCGATGAACGATGTTATCGGGGATGATGATTTTTCGGCCCCATTCCCGTATTTTGGCGGCAAATCCACAGTCGCATCCGTTGTTTGGGACGCTATTGGCGATGTTCCGCACTACATCGAGCCGTTCTTCGGGTCCGGTGCGGTTTTGTTGGCCCGCCCACGATTCAAACAGACTGACAACGTAGAGACGGTGAATGATAAAGACGGTTTCGTCTGCAATGTTTGGCGGGCGTTGCGATTTTCTCCAGACGAGACGGCGCGGTGGTGCGACTGGCCCGTGAACCATGCGGACTTGATCGCACGCAAAGCCGCGTTGATTAAAAACGAGGCGAGGCTCTTGGAAAACCTGTGTGCCGACGAAAAGTGGCACGACCCGATCATGGCCGGGTATTGGATTTGGGCGGCGTCGTGCTGGATCGGGTCCGGGCTGACAAGACCGGGCCAAATACCCGACGTCAGTCACGGCGGGATGGGCGTCCACGCGAAGGGCCAAATACCCCACGTCGGCAGCGGCGGGATGGGCGTCCACGCGAAGAGCAAAAGACCCCACGTCAGAGAAGGCGGGAAGGGCGTCGGTTGGGAAGTGTTCAACGGTAACATTTACAAGAATTTCCGCGCTTTATCGGAACGTCTGCGGTTCGTCCGTGTTGTCTGCGGCGACTGGACCCGCGTTTGCGGCGGGAACTGGCAAAACAACATGGGGACCGTCGGGATGTTCTTCGACCCGCCGTATTCCGTGGAGGATCGGAACACGGATGTTTACCACCACGATTCAACTACCGTCGGGAAAGACGTTGAAAAGTGGTGTCTTGAGCGCGGTCGGTTGCCGGATTACCGTATCGTCGTCGCCGGGTATTCAGACGAATACAAGAGCTTGGTGGCTGACGGATGGCGTGTCAATGCGTGGTCCGCCCAGGGTGGGTATGGGAATATCGCAAAGGATGGATCGGACGCCAGGGGAAAAGCGAACAGGCACCGGGAGACGTTATTCATGTCGCCACATTGCCTTTCCTCTGATCTTTTCCGATGAGTTGCAACGGACTACACCACTCGTGCCCGTGCCGATCCGCGATGACCGAGGAAATGGAGGACGTTTTGCGGATCATGCTGATCGGACTGGACAACTACCGAAAGACGCTGACGCCGAGCGAGTGCAAAACCCTGCGGGGATACGTCCCTTGCCTTGAGTTGGCGGCGAGTGTTTTGAGACGAATGGAGAAGGTTTGATTTACCTAGCTCATGGACGAAACAATTTGCCTGGGAGCGCGCTACCACCCAATCAGTGGAAAGCTATCTGGTGAAATTCCAGAACCAGGCTCCACTTTACCGACGGAGAAAAAAAACTTGACATTGCTCCAAAAGAATAATATTTTATGAGTGTAAGTCATAGCCGACTGGAACGGCTCTCGCCTGCAAAAAGATCCTCTTGTGGGGTCTGGGACGTGTGCAGGCGCACATTCCAGCCCAGATTCCACAAGGGGATTTTTATTTCCCGGATCACGTCGGGATTCACAAATAGCGTGGTTGAGGTTGTAACGGCTTCGAAACCGAACAATAGCCGTCCGCGAAAGGGGCAGGGCTCTGGAAGGGGCATTCACAAGAGTGGTCCTTCCAGTGCCCGTAGGCAGGGAACAAGCGAACCCTCCCACCTACACGCCCCCTACAGCGGGGTCGGGAACATGCCAAACCTACCGCCGAGGGGAGCCCCGGGGCGGAGTAAGGGTCGGCCTTAATGTTCCGTCAGAGGCGATAAATCTTTGAACCCCGACCTACTGGGTTCGCAAAAAACGATGTGTGACGATTTGTGACGATGTGTGACATTACCGTCGAAGGATTTGTGACATTTAGTGAAAACGCCCAGTGGTTTTTTAACACTTCAGCAGGTTGCTTTTTTGCTCTCCCTGCGTAGAGAAACACTTTGCCGGTGGGTTAGGTGCGGGCGGATTAAGTCGTGGAAGCCTGGAAAGGTTCGCTACATAGCCCTGGATGATGTTAAAAAATTTCTATGAACTTCGACGAATTCATCGCGGCCCTAAAAGCCCGCCGTCCGGAATGGTTCGCCGCAAACGCACAAAACCGCCCCCAGGAGCCTGCGGCGGTAAAGAAGGCCCCGGAGGCCGTAAAGGTGGAAAACGTGCCACAGACCACCCCGAAACCCCCTGCCGCTGATGCGGTAGACGAAGGGTGGGATGCCGCTGAACTCGTGGAAAGTGAGGAGACCGAATGGTGGAACTTGTAGATCGGACGGGGGAGTCTGTTTGAGTGCGAACGCTCCATTTGTTTGCGGGGGCCGGCGGTGGTCTGTTGGCCGATTTAATCCTTGGACATGAGCCAATTGCCGCTGTTGAATGGGACCCCTATTGTTGCCAAATCCTCCGGGAACGAGCCGCCGAAGGATGGTTCCCAGGCTTGCAAGTGTTCGAGGGAGATATTCGGCTGTTCGACGCATCCGCTTGGAAAGGACGAGTGGATTGCGTCTCAGCGGGTTTCCCTTGCCAGCCTCATTCGGTCGCTGGAAAAAGACGTGGAGCGTTGGACGACCGAAATCTCTGGCCTGAGGTTGTGCGAGTCCTTGGGGAGATTCGGCCCCGATGGTTCTTTGGAGAGAACGTCCCGGGACTTGTTTCCAACGGGTTCATTGGGACCGTCCTCGGTGATTTGGCCCTCCTCGGGTATGACGCGCGGTGGACGTGTTTGGGCGCTGACCAGGTTGGTGCCCCGCACAGGCGAGATAGATGGTGGTGCCTGGCCAACGCCACGGGCAAACAAACTCTCAGGGACAGGGAGCTTTTCCCCACGCCCGCGGGATGGGCCAACGCCGTTTTGCACAAAGTCAACACGGAGGGGGAAGGGGAACCTTGGAGAATGGTTGGTGGAAAACTGAACCCGACGTGGGTAGAGTGGCTAATGGGTGGCCTCTAGGGTGGACCGTCTCAAAGGGTTGGGCAACGGGCAAGTCCCACCGTGTGCGGCGGCCGCGTGGATCATCTTAGGGGGACCGAGTGATACTTTCTAAACAATGCCAACAATGCCGTCGGGAATTCAAGAGAGACCCGCATTTAGGCTTTGCACATTGGAACACCCAGCGTTTTTGTTCTCGTAGATGCGCGGGGAGAAGTTTGCCTACGAAGGCAGAATATAAGAGGACTTCATGGGGTGATTTGAAAAGGCCATTGCACAGGGTTTTGATGGAAGGCTTTCTTGGTCGTAAGTTAACAAAGGATGAATTGGTTCATCATAAAAACGGCGACAAACACGATAACCGTATAGAAAACCTTGAGATTATGACGGCCCTTGATCATGGTCGACTTCACAACCTAAAGTATCCGCTAACTAAGCAATGCGTCGTCTGCGGTTCAACATTTACGCCGCACAAAACGAAGCGCAAACGTCAAAAGACATGTAGTCCGACTTGCAAGATAGCTTTGCTGACGCGACTCAATAAGTCCCGCTCCAAGCGGCCCTCGCTTTTATGACCCTCATGGGGATTTTTAAAAGGACGGTGGATTGATGGAACCGATGGACTTGAAGCCTGGAATGGTCGTTCAGCTTCGGCCGGAATACCAGCCGGACGTGTTCGGCGGCGCGTTCATGGTGGTGACGGAACCGAAGCCGTGGGGAGCGCAAGGGTATTGTCACTGCCTCAAGGGGCGATCCGTTGCCTACCTACGGCCCAAGTGGGCGGATATGGAGTTGATTGGAATGGCGGCGTGGGGCGTAAAGATAAAATAAAAGGAGAATGAAATGAAAGTTTCTAACCAGCACGGCGACTTGTTGCTTGTTTCGGTTGTGTGTGTTCCCAAAGGGGCGAAGGAAATAAAGGCCGTCAAAGGGTTTGTCTTGGAGCGTGGGGAAGGTGTCCACACGCACATCCTTGAGGACGTAGAGGGAGTCATGCTCTTTGAACACAACGGTGACATTTACGTCCGCGTCGAAAAATCGGCCAGGATCAACCACGAGGAACACGGGATACAGACGCTGAAACCTGGTATTTATAAGAAGGCGATTGAACGTGTTTACGACTACGAAACCGAAGAAACTCGAAATGTCATCGACTGAGGTGTGGACTATGAAAATTGTTCGAACTCCGACGCGAGCCTCGGGAGGCATTACGTCAGAAGAGAAAATGCGGATGGGTGCGCTTGTTGAAAAGTGGAAATCCATCGCTTTTAAAACGGGGCGGTGCGACGTTACAAAGATCACGGACGCTATCGAAAGGCTCTACGCTTCTGCGGGTTTAAAAAAGCCGCGTGTTGTTGTGGTTCCGTCCCCTTCGTGATGGCTTGTGCCTACGGGGTGGCTTCCTGTTGGTGGGCCTTGCGTGGTAAGCTTAAATCCGTCGAAGCCACCGCCTCCGACACCGAAGCCGCCACCCGCGCCGCCACATTCGACGCCACCGACGCCGCCACCGACGCCACCGACGCCGCCACCGACGCCGCCACATTCGACGCCACTCGCGAAGCTACCGTCGCCGCCACCCGTGCCGCCACCCGTGCCGCCACCTTCGACGCCACTGCCGCCGCCACCGACGCCGCCACCCGCGTCGCCACCGACGCCGCCACCCGCGCCGCCACATTCGACGCCACCGACGCCGCCACCAACGCCGCCACATTCGACGCCACTCGCGAAGCTACCGTCGCCGCCACCCGTGCCGCCACCAACGCCGCCACCACACTGCCGACGCCACCGACGCCGCCACCCGCGCCGCCACATTCGACGCCACCGACGCCGCCACATTCGTCGCCACCCGCGACGCCACCGACGCCGCCACCGACGCCCACCGACGCCGCCACCGACGCCACCGACGCCGCCACCAAACAAAAAAAAGACTGGTTGGTTTATCTCGCTAAGAAGTTTGTAGGGGCTCGTTTTCGGGCAGCTCTTGAGGGAGTAAAAAAGTGGGCCGATGTGTACCAAGGTGGAAACATGTGGGCGATGTTACCCTGTTACGTCGAGGCCATGCGGGACGTGATCGGCCTTACAGGGCTCCCGGTTTGGGAACAGTACAAGGCGTGGGAGGACGCGGCGACCTACGGTGGTTTCCGTGTCATGCACGAAAAGTTTTGCATCGTATCTGACTTCCCCGAGGTGCTTAAAACAGACTCGAGGGGAAGGGCGCACTGCGCAACCGGTCCATCCCACCGGTGGCGCGACGGTTTCGAGATTTACCACCTAAACGGCATTCGTGTTCCAAAGTGGCTCGTTATGACCGATGCCGGGAAGATCGACCCGATGCTTGCGCTCAACGAAAAGAACGTCGATGTTCAGCGTGAAATAATCCGGAAAATTGGCGCGGAGAGGATGCTAAAGGCGGTCGGAGCAAAGACAGTTGATACCTTCGTGGACTGCCACACAAAGGGCGGGAACGTCTACGAACTAAAAGAGCTTCTTGTTGGGCAGATCAGCCGAAAGTACCTTTACTACGAACACGCCTCGGTTCCTGGATACTGGTATGCACAGGCCGTCCCCCCTAACACTAAACGGGCGATTCACGCCCGCGCGTGGATTCTTGGGATGGACTCTCCGGAACAGAAGACCGATGAGGAAATCCGCGCGTTCCTTCCAGAGGTGGTGTCATGACCGACCGTGAAGGGGGAGGAATGACTGACGATAAGGTTATTTGCCCATTTTGCGGTGGCGACCAATTTGCCCACATCATTATTGGGAATAGGATTTTTTGGTGCGAGGAGGCAAAATGACCGATAAGAGCGAGGGGCCGACTAATCCTTACGGGCATGAGGACTGCGACGATA
This sequence comes from Elusimicrobiota bacterium, assembly GCA_016706425.1. Classification (NCBI taxonomy): domain Bacteria; kingdom Pseudomonadati; phylum Elusimicrobiota; species Elusimicrobiota bacterium. The sequence continues at coordinate 50,228 of JADJJR010000002.1, read as the reverse complement.
TATGCGGGTGTGGGGACAAGTGCAAGATTTCCGCGTGGGACAATGGCTACGCCGCCGGGTTCAAGGCGGGGCTGGACGAGGAGATTGCGAAGGTGGAAAGGCTTCGCTTCGTGCTGAAAGAATTGCACGCCTTAGTGTGGGGTGAGGCTCCCTCGCTTCTATGCGAAGATTCTGGGGGGGATGCACTGCTCGATTGTAAAATCCTGGAGGTGTTGGAGCCATGACCGTAAAAGAACTTATCCAAGCCCTTCTCGACGAAGATTTAGATAACGATGTGGTAATCGAAGTCGCTGGATCGTTTTGGGGGATCGTTCCCGTTGACGGGATTTCTGCGGTTTCTTCGCAAAGGAAAAGCAGAACGGTTTTGGCCCCCGATGCCGATCTAATGCTCAAGCCATGACCCGCCCCAAGAAGCCGCCGTTAAAGAGGTCGTAACGAAAGCCGTGGAGGAGTTCCGGGAGAGGGGGAAATAAAATGACCAAAAATAATGCGATGATCCACGTCTCGTTTCATCCTGGGGTGGGCAGATTTTCAGGCATCGAGTATTGCGATGTGTGTGGGTACTCTAAACAGTTCATTGCTGCGACGAAAATGCCGTGTAGGAGAAAAAAAACGGTCCGCGATCGAAAAGCTTTGACAGGCCCACGGCTTAGGCCATTGCGGGGCGCGGATGGGACACCCACACCCACCGCCGTTTGCCAGGGGCATTTATGCTCGCTGGCATCGAATGGGTTACCGGAACGAAGGCCATCGGGAGAACCGATCTGTTAAACGCCTGCCCCACGTTACGGGGCAAGATTTGACGGCGGTGTGGAAGGACACACAACGGAATGACCTAAACGAATGGGCGCGTGGACGCTGTTGTCAGAGTGCGGTCATTCACAGAGCCGGTATCAAGCCCGGCCCGTCAAAGAAGTGCGTCAGCCCCACGTTACGGGGAGCCCTGGGCATGGCTATAAACTGCCCATAATTTAAGGAGGATCATTTGCGCGGACTTTGCGATGGGATCAATACCCCAGGAGAAGATATGCCTTGGGATTTCACCTGGGATAGGTGGTCTCCTGGAACCTACATCTGGAAGAACGGCAACATTGTTGTCTTGTCGAGCCTTATCGCCGCCAACCCCGGCAACGGGAGCCTTCGCCTTCTCTGGGATGGACTTACAGAGGCCGGGTACGAAATCCAAGTACCAACACCGTTTCCAGTGGTTTGTGGCTTTCTGGAACGGAGAGGGTGGGGGCCGACGGTTTTCCACGACCCGCAAACTGACCAAGTTGTTGAGCTTTGGGTAAAGGAGTAACGAGTGAAAAGTTCCACATATCACTGCCCTAAGACGCTATTCGTCCTCGAAGTCAAATGCGGGGACTCGTTCCCTTGGGAATTTGATGATGCGTTCAATACCCGAGAGGAGGCCCTGGACTTCGCCAACACCCACGTTCGGTACTGGCCTAAGCACTCTATTCGCATCGTTGAATACCATAGGAGACGATCAGTCGAATGAAAAGTTCCACAAACAAAGGCACCAAGACGATCTTCGTCGTCGAAGGTAAGTGGGGGGAATCGTACCGATGGGTTTTCGGCGATGCGTTCGAGACCCGAGAGAAGGCAAAAGAATTTTCCAACAACTACGTTCGGCACTGGCCCGGTCACAGGCTCCGCATAGTGCAATTCAGCAGATTAAGTGTTCTCGAAAGCGTATCTGCGGAATGAAAAAGGCCAAATACCCCGAGTGGATCTGCTCGTCCTGCGCCGAACAGAACGGAGGAAAGATGCCGGAAACCCACCTCGCCTGTTGGCACGTTGACGAATGTGGGGTATGCGGGCACATAAAGACCGTGACACAGCCCAGGGATTTCGGGTATCCAAAGATAAAGAAAAGGACGGTGTAATGGAACCAGCACAAGCATGGGTAGGCCGATCCGAGGTCAGTGGGTGGACATTTGTCGATCTCCGTGGTTCAAACAAGCACCTGGTCTGCCAGCAGTGCGATAAACGCGGCCAAGAGATGTTCGTAAAGTACGTCACCGTACAGGCCAACGGCAACAGTTCCGCCCTGGTGGTCTCCGTCCGCGATGGCGGGTGCCTTCCCCACAACGGGGACGATGTGGGGGCTCCGTTGGGGAACAGGAACTGGAAGGGCTTTCCCGAGACAGGAGGAAACCGCAAAAATGCCACAAAGTAGATCCGCGCCATCCGCTTGGACGTTCGAACCAGAACCCTCAAGAATGCACACCCCATGCGATACCTGCCACAAAATCCGTCAAGGCATGTTCTACAAGCTAATCCGCCACCCTTCCGGGGCCTACAGTACCACTAAAGCCCAATGCGGTCCCTGCCTTTACCGCAAAGACAACGAAAAGCCGGGTTCAAAAGAAGGGGGGCGAAACCCAATATGCGATACTGGAAAAACTACAACGATTGGAAAAGAGTCACCCTCATCGAGCAGGGGCACTCCCAAAAGAAGTGGCAAGAGACCTAAGCATCAGCGTCTGGACAGTTTACCGCGCCAACAAGCGTTTTGTTCCACGTGGAAATGCGCCAAAAACTGCCAATCAAAAGGTTTGCAAGAACTGCGGAGCCCATGTAGAATTTAACTAGGCGATAGGCCCCACGGAGGGGTCTTGTCGCCATTTTTGTTTAAGCCTATCGCCCATCCCTGCCGCGCTGAAAAGCGTTGCAGGGATCAATTTTTTCCACAATGAATAACCAGAACCTTCGCCCAATCCCTAAAGAGAAAGTTGGAAGAGGTGGCCCTCGTCCCGGTTCGGGTAGGAAGCCGTTGGCGGCTACCGTGCTGAAAGAGAGGCTCGGCGATTACGCCGATGACGCAATCAAGGCTTTCAAATTCTGCTCTGAATTGATGAACGATCCGACGGCGGAAAAGAACGTGAGGCTTGCCGCCGCGCGTGAAGTGATGGACAGACTATGGGGGAAATCCACCCAACAGGTTGAACACAGCGGTGAAATAAGTGGGCGCATCGTCGTGGTGCGAGCGTGATTGAAGTTAAGAACATTGAAGAAGCAAAAGTAACAGACGCCGATAAAGTTTTCCACCTCTTAAAGCCGCAGGACAATTTCATATTTTCCGAAGCTCGGTTCCCAGCCTATGTGGGCGCGTGGGGCACTGGTAAATCGTTTGCTGGCATTCAACGGGCGATGATCCTTTCCGAAGAGAGCCCGAAGAACCTTGGCGTTATCTTCCGACGGGAATATACGGATTTGCGTGATTCCACTTGCAAAGATTTTGAGAAGTATACGGGTGTTAAGATTTCTTCCGAGCGGTCTGTGGAGTTCCCGAACAAATCAGAAATCCTGTTTCGTCACCTCGAAGAAATTCACGGCGTTGTTCAAAACATGAACCTGGGGTGGTTCTGGATTGAGCAGGCGGAAGAACTTGAAACCGATGAGACGTTCAACGTCCTACGCGGCCGATTGCGCCGGGACGTTAAACGAAGAACGGGATTTTTAACGGCAAACACGAACGGGAATAACTGGATTTACCGAACGTGGAAAGTTGGATCGGACAAAGACTACGACCTTCACGAAGCAACAAGTTTCGACGCCGAGAAATATCTGCCTGCGGACACGATAGCCGATTGGAAAAAGCTGGAACAGTCGTCCCCGAAGATTTACCGACGTTTTGTACTCAATTCGTGGGAAGAGTCTGACACCTCCGACATTATTATTCACCCGGATTGGGTGGAGAAGGCCAAGAAACGCGACCTCATTACGCACGTTCCATTTCGACGCATCGTCTCGTGTGATGTGGCGCGTTACGGCGACGATAAGACGGTCGTTTACGCCATTGAGAACGGGAAGGTGTTGGACAAGGCGTCTTGGGAGAAGAAGGACACGATGGAGACGGTGGGGCGGTTGTTGATGTTCGCGCACAAGAACGGCGCGATTGGCAGTTTTGCCATTGACGAGATTGGAGTCGGCGGCGGTGTTGTGGATCGATTGCGTGAGCTTGGGCACCACGTTATCCCGGTTAATGCGTCCGAGCGCGTGGAGGGTGGTGGGTATTATAACCGCCGAGCCGAGATCTACGGGAAGGGCGCTGACATGTTCCGTGACGGGTTCGTTCAGATGCTTTCCAACGATTCGGAGGCCACCGAAGAGCTTTGTTGGGCGAAGTACAAGGAAGTGAAGTCGTCAGGCGAGTTCAAGGTTGAAGCCAAGGAAGACATTAAGAAACGGTACGGCCGGTCCCCTGACCACGCGGACGCTTTGCTGATTGGGTTGTGGGCGATGGGGCAAGCGAAAGTTCACTCGAAGGTTGATCAGTACGAGTTGCGGCGGGCCGCAAAGGTTAGTGAAAACCCAGTGGGGGTTTTGGGATGAGCTACGGAAAAGAAAAAGATTTAAATTGCGATCGTTCGATCAAAGACCTGCAACGGGCTTACCGGGACAAATCGAAGTTGATAAAGCGGGAAAAAGAGGATTTTCTTTGGTGCCTTGGTAAGCAGTGGACTGACGAAGATCTTGCCAATTTGGCCCAGGCCGGGATCAAGCCGGTGACGGACAACCGGATTCAGGCAAACCTTTTCCTTTTGACCGGGCTTGAGAGGCAGAACCGAACCGATTTCAAAGCGTTTCCGGAGGGGCAAGAGGACGACATTAAGGCGGAGATTGCAACAGGGTTGTTTAAACACGCAATCAAGACAAGCGATTTCGGTGCCAAATCGTCCGACCAGTTCAAAGACGGGGCAACGTGCGGGGAATCGTTCCTTGAAATGTATCTGGACAACACAGAGAACATCCTAAACGGAAAGCCGTGCTGGAAAAAGCTAGACGGTGCGGTTGTTTTGATTGATCCCGATTCGAGGGAGTACGACCTCACAGACGCCAAATACGTTTACAAGCTAAGCATTGACCTGTGCGAGGACGCTGTTGTCGCTCTTTACCCGGAAAAAGAGAAGCAGATTTGCGACATGAACGGGGCCAAGCTCGATTATGGCATGGGCGACGATGCCAACCACGTCCAACGGGAGGATTACGGAAAGAGCGGCGGGGACACGATGGGCCTTCCAGAAGAAAAGACCTACGACCTCATTGAGCGGTATTACAAGAAATGGGTCAAGCACTATTTCATTGGCGACCGTGAGACCGGTGAGATAACGGAAGCAAAGGACAAAGAGGCGGCGCAGTCGTTTATTGATAGCTATGTTGGCCAAATCGAAAGCGATGATGCCGTGTACCAGTCCGGCGTTGTCACCGCGTCCGTAACCGGCCAGCAACCCCAATGGCACCACCCAAGCGCAACCCGGATCGGTTCACCATCATTGAGCGCAAAGTTCCCGAAATCTGGTTGTTTGCGCATTTGCCTGGCATGAGCGAACCATTGGCGAACGAACGCGCCTGGTTCTATCCGAAGTGGAAGTCCTACCCTTTTATCCCCTACTACGCACGGTTCTCGACGGCTCCGCTGACTGGCGAAGACCGCCACCTCCTGGTGCAGGGAATCGTGCATGGCGTGAAAGACGCGCAGGAACGGCATAACAAAGCCTCGACGTTGATGCTTCGCCACCTCAATACGTCGTCCAACAGTGGTTGGTTAACAGAAGAGGACGCATGGGTGGACCGTGCGCAAGTGCAAAACTTCGGGTCCGCGCCCGGCGTGAACCTTGAATACAAGCAGGGCCGACAGAAGCCGGAACGGATCTATCCGACGCCCTTGTCGCAGGGCCACGCGGCGCTGACGGCGGAGAGTGCCGAAGACATCAAGGCACAGCTTGGGATTAACGCTGACTTGCTGGCATCGCAGGAGGGTGGTGCGGAATCAGGACGTGCCATCGCCTTGCGCCAAAAACAAGGTCTTCTGATGGTTCAGGAATTGTTCGACAACCTGTCCAGGACGCGGCAGATCGCAGGTCGTTTCCTGTTATCGCAGTTGGGCGAGATTTACGACACAGAGACAGCGAAAAATGTTTTAGGACAAGCGTTTCTTGAAAAGAGTTTTCCGCCTCTGATGCTGGCGAATCCTCAAACGGGTCAACCCGAACCGATGACGGACGAAGATGGTCAACCCATGAGCTATGACGACGGCATGGCGGAAGTTGCAATCGCCGAAGTGCTGAAAGGCGATCTGTGGAAATACGACGTCAACGTGGGCGAATCCGTGTCCAGCGAGACGATTCGGATGGCACAGATGGCGGAATTAAAAGAGTTTGCGGCTGCGTACCCAGGCCTTATTCCTCCCGAGGTTTTGATCGATCAGAGCCAGTTGCCACGGGAGACGAAGGAACGGGTCACGCAGTCAATTAAACAAGCGCAGGCGGCGGCCATGTCTGGACCCGTTGGCCCTGCGAATCCAGGAGGAAACAATGCCCCCCAAGGGTTGGCGTAAAAATACGGCGCAAGACGCGCCGGTGGAATCGAAAGAAATTCAAACTGTTCAGGCGATCGAGCCTGTGAAAGTGGAAAAACCTGTTTCAACGGTGGACCGGGTCGCAGGGACTGTTTATCCGCCCGAAATCGAGAAATCGCGTGAAGTTCTAAAGCACCCGATTGCGCCAGGCCAGGCGTTTTTTGAAGCACCTGACGGGTTTGTGATTGTGGGCGAAGAAAGCAAAGACCGCGCGTTTTATCGTGCCGGAAACAATGGAAAAGGGTTTTGGATCAACAGGATGCGAGGTTAACGCCATGAGCGAAAATACAACGGAAACCATCGAACTGACGGCTCCCGAGGTTGCGAATGTTGAAGTCGAATCGAAACCGACGCGCGAGGTTTTGAAAGAGCGCGGATGGACGAAAGATGAACTGGACGCCGCCGAGAAGCGCGGGATGGTGGCAAAAGAAGAAGTGAAGGAAGAAAAGAAAGAACCAGTCCAGGAAGTTGTTGAACCGAAGGAAGAGCCTAAGGCAGAAGAGAAGGTTGAAGAAGAGGTGCAGGAAAAGAAACCGACCGGTTTACCCGATTTTACGTTTAAGACGCCGGAGCAGGAAAAGGCGTGGGCTGACGCTTTTGGGCCTGGGACGCCGCAACGCGGTCTTTATTTCAGGATGAAAAGTGAACGGCGCGAACGCCAAAAGATCGAGGCTGAACGTGACCTCCTTGCGCGCGAGGTTGAAGAGTTGCGGGCGCGGACAAATCCAGCGGTTAAGAGTTCGGAATCGGAAGGTGATATGGCGTCCCTTCTGTCTGACGAGACTGGCGGAGAAGAAGACAAACCTTTGACGTTGCGGCAATTAAAAGAAATGGAAGCGAAGAAAGCCAAAGAAGAGCAGGAAATGACGGCGCGGCAGGTTCGGTTAACGGAGGTTCACCGAGAGCAAGAAGAGTACGCGCGGACTGTATACCAAGATTTTGACGACGCTGTTGTCCGGGCGCGTGAAGTGATGCAAAACCTGGACGAAGTTGTGCCTGAAAAATGGAGACAGTCAAAGGTTGTAAAGTTAATGAAAGATTTGCAGGTGGCTGCACGAGAGGCGGATAAGTTGGGTCCAGACGATTACAACGCGGCTCATATCGCCTACGAAATCGCGCAGTACCACCCCGATCACGGGAAGCCAAAGGCTGAAAAACCCGAAAAGGCGAACGGGGGCCATACGCCCGAAGCGATGAAGCGCATAGAACAAAACACCCAAAGACGCGCGTCCAGCGCGAGCGTGGCATCTGGTTCTGGATCAAGAACCATCTCTGTTGACGAGATCGGCCTTAAAGAACTCAATGCCATGACTTCCGTTGAACGTTGGAAGTTCCGGGAAAAACACCCGGACCGCTACGAGCGGATCGTCCGAGGGTAAAACCTAAAGGAGACGAACAATGGCTAATACTGTAAGCATTGACGCGCTTCGTCAAGAGCTATGGTCAAAAGAGCTTCTTGATGACGTGATGAAAGATGTTGAAAACGTGACCCGGTTCATGGGCGAAGGTGCCGACAACGTGATCCAGGTGTCCCGCGACCTAGAGAAATCCAAAGGCGACCAGCAGACGTTTGGTTTGGTGGCGCGTTTGGGTGGCGACGGCGTGACCGGTGACGACGAGTTGGAAGGCAACGAAGAGTCGCTGAGCAGCTATGCGGAAGTGGTCGCTATCGACCAAATCCGTAATGCTGTGCGTCTGACGGGTCGGTTGGACAACCAGAAGGTCGTGTACGATCAAATCGGCAAAGCTAAAGAGAACCTGCGCGTGTGGATGAAAGAGTTCATCGCCCGCCAGATTTTCTTGAAACTTGGCGGCGTGACCAACACGACCCTTGTCGATACCAATGGCAAAGTCATTGGTGGTCGCGCGTTGTGGTCCAACACGGCTGACTTCATTCCCGATGCGGACGAAGCGGCTGGCGTCGGTGCGCGGTATCTGTGCGCCGAAACGACCGGGACGGACGGGCTTGCTGATGCGGACATCATGACTCTTGACTTGGTGACCAAAGCGGCGACTCTGGCGAAACTCGCGGAACCGAAGATCCAACCCTTGAGCGTTGGCGGGGATGACTTCTATGTCATGTACCTGCACCCTCTCTCGGCGCGCGATATTCGGATGTCCAGCGACTGGAAAACGGCGGTTGAAAACGCGCAGATGCGTGGCGACAAAAACCCCGTGTTCCGTGGCGCGTTGGGCTTTTGGTCCAACGTGTTGCTCCTGGAAAACGAGTACGTGCCTTGGCTGGACATTTCGGTCTCTGGCAACTCGTTCCGTGGCGCGGCTGTCGGTACGGACTGCGCGGCCGACTGTGCGCGTAACTTGCTTGTTGGTCGTCAGGCGATCCTGATGGCCCAGGCGTCCAGCAAAGACGCCCTTGTGGTCGAGAACTTCGATTACAAGAACAAGGAAGGCGTTGCCGGAAACTTCATCGGTGGCCTGCAGAAGACGATGTTTAACTCCAAGGAATTTGGGGTTATCGCCGTCGACGCCGCCGCGAAGCTCTAAGGAGAGATCACATGGCCGCTATTACTGGAACCTTGAGCAAACGGACGGAGTTCGCTGGCGACTACAAGATGTTGGTTGTCACCTGCGTTCCCACGTCCGCTTCGGATACCGTGACGCTGACGGCTGCGACGCACGGGATCACCGAAATCGCCGCTGTTATTCCCTTGATTACTGCGGGGAACGATGCGGCGTTGCAGACTGCCTACGCGAGCGTGAGCGGGTTGGTTATCACCCTGACCACTGCCGCCTCGGGTGGCACTGCCGCGACCGACTGGACCGGGGCGACTGTTGCCCTGATCGTCATTGGTCGTTAAATGAATTGACTGTACTCCGGCGTATATCCGGAGCGAGAGGGTGGAATGCCCTCTCAAATTTGATTGAGAGGTGAGCAATGGGCGTTGTTCGGCGCGGTAACGGGTACGGTGTCCGGCAAGTGTTCGACCCCGTGGAGCGTATGTGGACGTTCCAGTCGCCTGAAATTGTTACCGAGCCCATGAGGACCGCGATGGTCAACAACGTGCTGGCCATACAGAACGGGAGGCGGGTTGACTGCCTCCGAAAGTTTGGACCTGGTCCGAGAAACGACGCTTTTCTTGACTCGATCAGGGCCTTGGAAGAGGGACGATACCGTGTTGTGGTGTCGAACCGAGACAATGAGGTTTTTGCATTCAAGCAGACAGTAGGAACGGGGAAGGCTTTTAGCCTCCCGACAGGAGGCTGACAATGGCACAGACGTTTAACTTGCATTGCGCGGGCGTGGCTTTTGCCGCTACCAAAAACATGGCGGCGGTTCTGAACGGACACGCGACGGAAGTTTTGAAGATTCGGGAAGCCGGTCTGTCGAACGCACAGACGGCGGCGGTCACGGGCGTGGTGTGCCAGATGGAGTGTCGTTTATACACGGGGACCGCAACGCTGACGGCCCCGACGGCGGTCACGCCGGTGTCTTTGGACACGACGAACAGCGCTCCGACGACGGCGACGTATGGTCACGCCGGGACCATCGGGGGGACCGCGAACACGCTGGATACGTGGATTTGGTCTTCTGACGAAGCGGCGGCGTCCACGGCGACTTCTGACGAGCTGGAATGCTTCTTGCCATTGAACAAAGTTTATCAATGGATTCCCCATTCCGACATTCAGCCGATCACGTTGCGGCAAGACAAGATGTTTATGCTTTACAACGTTTCCGGCGCTGCGGGACTGTTGCACAGCCGGATTCTTTTCACGAAGGAGTAAGACATGGCGACGTTGGCCGATATTTGGGGACAGCCGGGGCGGATTATAACGAACGTGGCAAAACGGCCGAGCGGCATTTATGTGTCTTTTGGGCACAAAACCTACGCCGCCGCCGTAGACGCGGCTCGTGAAGGGCAACCGCTTCTTGCCGCTGACGAGATCGCTGACGATTGGGTGGTTGCCGAGGCTCCTTGATGGAAACATTCCGCCTACACGACGAAGTTAAGGAGTGGGCTTTCTCTATAGAAATGCCCACAACGGCTGTTACCGGCCATCCTTACCTGACGCATGTGTCGACGTTGGCGGTGTTTAACAAAACGGGGAGCGGTAAGTTGGTTCGTGTTCGGCAAATCAAAGCGGAACGGTTGTTGGCGCAGACGACCGCCACGGCGGTTGGAACCAACATTGCCCTGCAAAGGATCACGGCGCACACGGTGACGGACGAAATCATGCCAGCCTACACCATCGACACCAATAACGCGGACCTGCCTTCGCAGGTTGTGATGTGTCGGCGACCGGCGGCGATCACGACCACGGGGACGGCCATTGACACACTGTGCGCTGTCCCGTGCGCAAACGAGACGCGGGCGTTGGGGTCGTTCTCGTCGCGGATGGGCCTGTCTGATCTTCACGACATTGTAGACCAATGGGGCGGCGGATCTGGCGACGCGCAAAAGATCGTCCTGCGCGAAGGGCAGGGGATCGCCCTTGACACGGCGAACGTGACGAACGCTTACCCCCATTGGCTGGAAGCCGGTGTGAGTGTCCGAGTCGTTTCGACCGGGGCCTGTTATCGGTACAAGTTTCCGTGTTACATTTCTCCGTTGCCGCTTTTGAGTTTGATGAACGGGAGTGGCTCCGGTGTTGTTTTGGAAGTTTTCCGCGTGACGCTCCGCGAAATCGGGACGGACGTACGTCCGCAGGTGACCGTGGAGCGGATTGACAGCATTGACGAAACCAGCGGGTATACGGCAACGGCGGACCCGTTTGATACCGCGAACAGCCTGGACGCGAACATTGTCGTTCGAGGGAACGTGAAAGTGACTATGGACGGGAGCAAACGGGGAGCCTTTATCGTGATCCCTCACCATGCGTACAAGGTCGGGGCCGGGAGGGGGGTTGGCCCTGGCCTGGCGGGTTTCCATCCGCAAGTGCAAGACGTATACCACACTTCGCAACCGTTCGGTGGGCGTCATCCACATGACAGCCTCTACGATATCTGTTTAAGGGAAGGCGAGGGAATTGGGATGTTTCAGCGAACAGCGAGCGGCCGGATCTATTTCGATCTCATGATACAGATTACTGTAGAGGGAGTAACAGGTGGGTATCCGCCGATTAACAAGGTTGAAAACGCTTACATTTATGGCCCGAACGAAGAATACACAGGGACGCTTGTGGCTGGCGGCGGCGGAAACACATACAGCCGAGGGCGGGTGGTGAACCGATGAGCCTTTTGAAGCAATCGACGGCGCTGGATAAGATGGTGTTCATGACCGACTCGGCGGACCATTTGGCCGGGAAAACAGGGTTGACGCTTACCATTACGGCGTCAAAGAATGGGGCGGCGTTCGCATCAATCAGCCCTACGGTGACGGAGCGCGGTAACGGTTGGTATTCAATCGCTTTGACTTCGAGCCACACAGACACGCTTGGGGATCTGGCTTTGCACGTTACGGGGACGGCGGCAGACCCTTCCGATCTGGTTTGGCAAGTTGTTTCGGGTCTTCCAGGTGAAACGGTAACTTTGGCGGCGGTGACGCACACGGGGGCTGTTATTCCTACGGTGACGACATTGACGGGTCACACACCGCAAACGGGCGATGCTTATGTGCGGCTTGGGGCTCCCGCCGGAGCGTCCGTTAGCGCGGACGTCGCGGCAGTGAAAGCGGAAACGGCGTCGATTCAGTCGGACACAAACGACATTCAAACGCGTCTCCCGGCGGCGTTGGTTGGCGGGCGCATGGATTCGAACATGAGCGCTATTGACAACCAGGCGACGAACGGGAACAACGCGACGTTGAACCTTAAGCAGTTGAACATCATTAATAATGCTGGAACGGCGTTAGTGGCAGAGTCTACCGGAAGCGATGGGCACGGGGCGCACATTGTCGGAAATAACACGGGCAAGGGAATTTATGTCCAGTCTCCAAGCGGGAACGGTGTTCATGTGGAGTCGGTAGGGTCGACTGGAATGCGGATTGAGTCGACGACGGGCGGAGTGGGCCTTTATGTTCTTGGTGGGTCTGTCGGGAATGACGCCATGACAGTCCAGGCTCGTGGCACTAATGGAGTAAATTACGGAATCAGGGCGATCGGGACAAACAACGGAAGTGGGATTCGCGCAGAGGGCAACGGAACCGGATCGGGGATATCCGCTGTTGGTGGAACGACGGGGGATGGGATTGATGCGTCCGGAGGTGCGACGTCCGGAAAAGGCATCGACGCAAATGGGACAGGCGGGGCTGCGGACATTGAAGGCAATGTCACCGGGAACCTCTCGGGAACGATTGGGGGCCTGACAGCCAGTGCATTGGCGGATATGTTCGACACAGACAGCGGGACAACGTTCGCTTCGGCAGTCGCCGGATCTGTTGTTAAGGAAATCGCTGACAACGCCGGTGGTGGTTCTGCACCGACAGCGGCGCAAGTGGCCGATGCTGTTTGGGACGAAGCGCGGGCTGACCACGTTGCTGCGGGGTCGTTTGGGGAAGGTGTCAAAGTGTCAAGCCGCGTGAACATGAAGAAGAACACGGCATTTTCTGGATTCATGTTTACGATGTACGACAGCACAACGAACCTGCCAAAGACGGGCCTAAGCGTAACGGCGCAACGAGCCATTGATGGAGGCGGGTACGCCACTTGCGCGAACAGCGTTTCTGAAATATCCGCTGGGACCTACAAGATCGATTTGTCTGCGGGCGACCTTAATGGGAACTGCATAAAATTAAAGTTCACGTCGTCTGGAGCTTTGCAGCAGGACTTCACTGTGGTGACGCAAGAGTGATTAGAAACTGGCGTACACGGGCGACTTTGTTTGTTGGGTCGATTATTGATTGGCTTGGGTTGGGTTCTGGTGGTGGTGAGGTTTGGAGTTTCCGTATACCGGAAGGCGACTCGGACGCATGGTCAAAACGTGCGGTTGGTTCAACGGCATGGACGACGCGGACGCCCGATCCTGCGTTTGCGTGGCAGTACAGAACAAACAACCAAATCGCGCAAGCGGGTCGTGGGGTGTGGATGGATTTTGTGTTTATGGGCTTTGGATACATGATGTGGAACCCGAGATATCCGAACGCGAATGTGAACGGAGACTTTTGGGTTAAGCGCACAACGTCAACAGTGAGTTGGAGCCGGAGGTAAATATGGGTTTAACGGAATCGGAATATCCTGAATTAAGGGCTGAACTGGACGCAGATCCGGCGGGACTTGGGTATGCTGGTAAATTTGGGATCGAAATAGAGGCGATGATGAATTTGGTTGCAACCAACAACACGGACCCGTTTAGGCGCGTTTTGCGCACCCGTGTGGAGTCCTGGGGAGATAATCGGGGCAACGACATACGGGCAATACATTGGCTTGACCGCTGACCAAAAGCAGTTGTACGGTGCGATTATCGCGTGTGGTCATGTTGATCCGAGTGACGCGACGATTAGGACACATTTTGCGCAACTATTCCCAAGCGGAGCAAGCCGGACACAGTTGGAAGTGTTGCAGTGGCGTGGATCGTCTAGGGCGGAAGCGTTGTTCGGTGATGGGGTGGTGGTTCGATATTGGGATATTGACCAAGCGAGGGCTCTCTAATGGCCAATGCTATTCCGGAAAAGTTTTCAACACCTGCGGCGTTTACGATTACGGTGGCGAACTTGGCGAGTTCGACAGTCGGAGTAGGTCAGCAATCGACTTTGATAACGAACACGCAGGGATACAAAAGGATTTATGCGTACATAAAGCTGAAATTGGGTTCAACGACTCCAACGGGGAACCGCTTCGCTTACGTTTACGCAATTCGTGGGGACGGGACGACCCGTGACGATGGGGCCGGTGCTTCGGATGCGGGCTGGACACGGCTGAACGCTGACGAGGTGCGTACCATCGGCAACAAGGCGAGCCCTGCGGCTGGCGATTTGATTTACGGAGTGGCCGTTATTGAGAACCCGGGGCCGGAGTGGGGGATTGGTATTGTCCACGATACGGGTGTGAATTTGGACTCGACGGGTGGCAACCACTACTTGTATTGGGTCGGCGTCTATCCAGAGGTGCAATGATGCTCCAAGGGACGCGGTTCGGGAAGATTCTTGAAACACGTGGCGGAATGTTCGGGTACACGATGGGGAGCGGGCAAACATCTTCTTTTGTTGGAGGGCGTGGAAGTTTGGTGCGTGTTGGGGAACCGACTCGGGCATACGGGAAATACGGGCAATGCGCCGTATTCAACGGGACGAACCAGGCGTACACACTCCCGTCGTTCAATGTCGGTCCGGGGTGTTCGTTCGGTGTGCGGTTCAAGCACACGGCGACGACGGCAAGCATGACCTTAATGGATTTCCCGCTGTCGGTAGGTGGCGGGATAGTGATTTATATGAGGGCGAACGAGGGCGGGACCGGGAAAATCAACATTGCCGGATTGTCTCCGTTTTTTAACGTGGTAAGTTCTTCAAGCAGTTTCAATGACGGTCTTTGGCATAGTGCGGTTGGCGTGTACGGTTCAAACAGTGGGACAATGACGCTCTTTGTTGATGGGAAGCAAGAGGGGAGTGTTGCGGCGACGGTTCCCAGGTTTCTGTCCGATTACCCACGGGTGGCCTCGGAGCGGTGGTTTGGAGCCGATTACAGTTGGTACAACGGGAGTCTAGCTGATCCGTTTTGCGTTCAAACCATTTTGACGTTGCAAGATGTCCGACTTTACCACACGGACATGGGGAAATATGGTGAAGACAACCCGTCACTTGCGTTTCCGTTCGTGCGGGCGCGACCTTGGGTGTATTACCAACAGATGCGGAGGGCCGCCTAGATGTTCTTAAGACAAAGCACGGCATCGCAGTCGGTAGCCATCGGTCCTTTTGTGGATGAAACGGATTTTAAAACAGCGGAAACGGCGCTGACTATCAACAATACCGATATTAAGCTGGTGGTTAACGGTGGGGCATCGGCGAACAAGAACAGCGGTGGCGGGACGCACCGCGTCAATGGAGTTTACGGTATCACCCTGGACGCAACGGACACGGCAACAGTTGGCGAGATGGAGATTACCGTTGTTGTTTCCGGGGCGTTGCCGGTGTTCCACAAATACCGGGTTTTGGAGGAGGCCGTGTACGACGCTTTGTTTGCGGCGTCGGCTCCTGGGTACGTGGCGAATGCTTCGGTAAATGTGGCGCAGATTAGTGGAGACGCGACGGCGGCGGACAACGCCGAATCGTTCTTTGACGGGACAGGGTACGCCGGAACAAACAACGTGATGCCGACAACCACGACCGTGACAAACGGCGTGACGGTGACGACCAACAACGATAAGACGGGGTATGCACTCTCTGCTGGCGGTGTCCAGGCCGTATGGGACGCTTTAAGCGCGGCGTTATCAACCGCCGGAAGCATTGGGAAGCGCATTGTTGATTATCTGACGGGGGACAGTTACACGCGGCTTGGCGCTCCGGCGGGAGCATCGATTGCGGATGACATTTCAAACGTGAGCGGCGGAACGCTCAGCATTCGGCCAGTTAAAAACGCGGTCTTCAGCAATTTCATGTTTCCAATGTACGACGCCACGACCAAAGCGCCTCTTGCTGGACTGACAGTAACGGCGCAAAGAGCCATTGACGGTGGGGGGTTTGCTTCGTGCGCGAACGCCGTTTCTTCTGTTGGCAGTGGCGTTTACAAGATCGACCTTGCGGCGGCCGACTTGAACGGCGACAAGGTTATGTTCAAATTCACGGCGACAGGGGCCGACGTTCAGCTTGTGGAACTGTTTACCCAGGGATAAGGGGGATCTATGGATTTGATGACAGGATCGGAGCTTTACGACTACATCGTTCGGACGTTTAAACGAACGGACAAAGAAACGGAAATTTACGAAGCCATTACAGACACCATCCTCGATTTGCAGGTTCGGTTCGGTTTTGACGCCCAAAAGGTCGAAGCCTATACCACTGCTGGTATAACGGCGCTTGGCGACTACAAGTTGGACCTGCCGGACGATTTCGGATCGATCGTTGGAGACGTCCGATTCGCGGATGGGAACGCTTCGTGGGGTTTGCAGAAACGGTCAAAGCTCGAATTTAATGAGCGGTTCCCTGACCCGGACGATGACGACGCGATCACGGGTCAACCAACGGACTACTGCATTTTCGGGAAACAAATTCTTTTGGGGCCTGTCCCGGATCGGACGGATTACATTTACCAACTCGATTATACGACCGTCCTTGCTGATCCAGTTACGAGCGCAACATCGTCTGTTCCGTTTTCGGATATCGGGAGAGAATGTTTGCGGTACGGCGTTTTAGGACGAATATACGACGCCCTTGATGAGGATGGATTGGCAACAAAGAACTACACGCTTTATGAGAAAGAAGTTCAAAAGCTCAAGATACGTGATCTGCGAAACGAGCAAGAAGTATTTACGGTGAAGCAGGTGGAGGTTTAATGCCGGTCAAGCTAAACATACCGCTCCCGTCAAAGGGCCTTGTCGTTGACAGGCCTGGCGAATTCGTTGACACCCGTTCTTTGACAAACACATGGAACATGGATGTCCGCCGAAATCTTATTCAAAAACGGGTTGGGACGATGGCGATTGGATCGTCCCTTGGCGAACGGATAATGCGGTATTTCGAGCTTGTTGTTGGCACTACGACACGATTAATCCGTGTTGGACTCACAGAGGTCGAAGCGTTGAACAAAGCAACAAGCACGTGGGCCAGCGTGACCGCTTCGGCGATGACCGGGACGATTGACACCCCCATTAGTTACACATTCCCGCTTCTCGCGGGGGCAAAAATTGCCGTTTTCACGAACGGCACTGACGCCATTAGAAAGATCTCTGCGGCGGGCAATGACGCCAGCCTTGGGGGGACGCCACCCAAAGCGAAGTACGTCAAAGCTGTCGGGCCTTATTTGGTGCTTGGGTACATCACTGACGGTGGAAACACTTACTACAGTCGCGTTCAATGGAGCGAGACTGGTGATCCGGAAACGTGGTCTGGCGGAAACGCTGGCAGCATTGATCTTATTGAAGATCCCGGGAACATTACCGGGTTTGGACTCTTTGGGAACCATCTCGCCGTCCACAAACACGAGTCCATATACGTCGGTCAGCTCGTATCGACGGCGGATGTGTTTCGGTTTGATCGACGTCCAACAGGCATCGGGACAGCGGCGGAGGCGACGATTGCGAACCTTCCGAACGGGGAGCATGTGTTTTTGGCCTACGATGGGATACATACTTTCGACGGTTCTTTCGCGCCGTTGATAGAGGCCCCGATCCAAGAAGAAATCCGCGACTCTGTTAATCCGGCGGCCATCCACCGGTCGTTTGGTTTGGTCATCGAGGAAATCGGTGAATACTGGTGCGCCGTCCCTCTTGGAAACTCCGCAATCCCTGACACCATATACAAATACAATTGGAAAACAGGGCAGGTCTACAAAGACGTTCGAGCGAACATGACGGCAATGTCCTTGTACATCAATACATCCGAAGCAACGTGGGACTCTATGGCGGGGACGTGGGATTCGCAGACGACCGCGTGGGATTCAGCGTCTTTCCAGTCATCGAGCAAGCGCATCGTTTTTGGAGATTCGTCTGGCAATTCCACGTACTTGGTGAATGGCACGTCGTCCGACAACGGGACGGCGATATCGGCCAATTTTGAAACCAAAGATTTCAACGCGAACGATTACGGGTTGCCCGACCTGGACACGATGATGCGGTGGAAGGGCATCGAAATGTGGGCAACCGGGAGTACAGTCACTGTTGAGTATTCCATTGATGGCGGGGAGTCTTGGGTGGCGGCCGGGACTAAAACGCTTGGGAGTTACTATCCGACGGACGCATCGCCGATCAATGTTTATGTCGACGTTGTTTCTTCCCGGATACGGTTTCGGTTCTCAAACGGAACGGTAAACGAGACGTTCCTAATTAAGAAGTACCAAGTGGAAGCGACTTCGCGGGAGGCCCGCAAATGACGAGATACGCGGACCCGCTTTTGCCGCGCGGGAACGATCTCACGCCATCCATTTACGAGTGGTCCCTTGTGTTGCGCGCGATCCTCGATAGGGGTCTATCGTTTTCAGACAATGCGGATGTGTCCATCGTTTCCGTAACGTCACACGGAACACCGGGAACCGAATTTTCCATCGCTCACGGGTTGGGAAAAGTTCCGACTGGATATATCGTCACAAAACAGGCGGCGGCTGGAAGCGTTTACGACGGAGCAACATCGAACACAGCGACAACGCTATATTTGAAATCGGACGCGGCAAGCACTTCATTTACTTTGATGGTTTTTTAGGAGGCAAGCATGACCTGGAATACAGCGGTCCCGGCAGGTTCTGACAATATCAATTTGGGCGACAACGTCATTCGAGAATTTAAAACCGACGTTGAAACGGCGTTGACGGAAGAGGGTGTGTTCCCCGGCGCGGACACGGCGAACCCGGTTTATAAGTGGACGGGAAAGCGCGGAAACACGGCGGCGCGGCCCGCGTCTCCGTCTACCGGAGAACTCTATTTCAACACGCAGTTGGAGCAGTTGGAATACTATGACGGCGCGTCGTGGACTGGTTACAAACTTGTTCCCACGAATGGGATCTTGACAGCCAACATCACGGACGCAAACGTGACGGCTGATAAGCTGGCCACCGACGCCGTGACGACGGTTAAGATCACGGACGCCAACGTGACAAGGGCGAAGCTGGCCGCTGGTGCTGTTGGATCTATCAACTATACCACGAAGACGGGGAGCTACACGGCAACCACGGACGATGACGCAATTCTCTGTAGTGGAGCCGCGTTTACTGTCACACTGTATGCCGCATCTGGCAACACCGGGCGAGTGCTGACGATAAAGAAAACGGACTCTTCCTTGACGAATATCATCACAATCGACGGAAACAGTACGGAGACGATTGACGGGTCGTTAACGACAACGTTGAACACAATAAACGAAACCGTTGTGTTGGTGTGTGACGGGACGAACTGGCAGATCTTGGATCGAAAGACTGAAACGGGATGGGTGGACGGCGGAGCCATTACGATAACGGCAACGACCACGAACCCGAACAAAGCATCGTCGCCTGACGTTGACAAGGTGGTTTGGCGGCGCGTCGGGAACTCCGCCGAAATTATTTGGCGGTACAAACATAGCAACACAACGGGGGCGTCGAGTGGGAGCGGGACGTATTTGTTTGCGCTCCCTTCAAGCCTGTCGGTTGATACGACGCTTTTCCCAACAAGCACGGCGACAACCGAGAGCGATCTGTACGCGACCCTTGTTGGTTACTCCGGGATCGGCTCCGATGCGGACACGGAATATGTCGGCGCAATGTGTCTATACGATTCCACGAAAGTGTCGATGCGCAGCTATACCGGGTTCTCTTTCGGAAGCGGACACTTTGCGTTGGCGTCTTTCAACCAGCTTGGTTTTTCCTTTTCGATTGTCGTCCCAATTAGTGGGTGGAATCAGTAATTCGCTTTTTCTGTTAAGAATTTCTACGGCTCTTGGATGCCGATCAATTAAATGAAAAATTGTCGTCCAGGAGGATTTTATGGCATTTTGGGCTCCGTTTTTAGCGAGCGCAGCAGCGCAGGGGGTTGGTTCTCTATTCGGTAAAAAGAAAACAAGCCAGGTTCCGTTAGAAACTGCGGAACAGAAGTTGGCCCGTCAGAAGTTGATGGGGTTTGCCGAATCCGGGAAATTCGGTGATTTCCAGGCTGGTGAAGCCGTCCCGCTTGGGTACGGGGATTACGGTGTCACGGGGTACGAACAACAGGGGCTTTCAAACCTTCAACAGTTGCTATCCCAAGACATTCCGGAGCAGTACCGACTCGGGGACGACGCTTTACAGGCATACCTCGCCACTGACCCGACGGACGTTTCCGCGCAATTCGACCCATTCAAACAACAGACGGAACGGCAAATTGCCGACTCGAACCGTGCGTTGAAACGCAATGCCGGGTTTGCTGGTGGTCTTTATTCCACGAACACCATCCGGCAGTTGGGCGATATCCAAGCCAGAGGGAACGAAACACTAACGTCCGAACTGGCGCGGCTTACCGACAGCGCGCTGAATCGCCGTCTGCAAGCGATCCCGTTGGCCTACCAGAGCGCGGAAGCAAAACGAAACGCCGCAATACAGAACGTTGCTGCGAGCCAACAGTACGGTTCTTTAACGCGCAAGTTGAACGACGCTGCGATCAAGGCGCGAGATGCCGAACTCTTGCGGCGTCGGCAGGAGTTGCAGTTACCGATCCAAGCCGCGCAGAGTGTTGCCGGACAGTCTTCGCAATTCGGTGTTCCGTCCGTCACGACAAGCCCCTACCAAGATCTGATGAAGATGGTTGGTCAGGTTGGTGGTAGCTACTTGTCCAATAAGCTATTTTCTGGCGGGGGCGGCGGGGGCGGCGGGGGCGGCGGTTGGGACGATTATAGTGACCTTTGGGAGGTTTAAAATGGCCGCCTCCGTTCACGAACTCCTAGCCGCAGCGCAAGCCGATAAGAGCCCCTTCATTTCCATGCTGGAAGGAGCAGCGCAAGGATTCCAGAGCCAGCAAATGCACCCGCTCGATGTTCAGTCGAAACAGTTGGCAATTCAGCGCCAGCAACAGGCGCTTGAGTTCGACAAGATGCTTCGGACCGCTTACGAACAAACGATCAAGAACCAGCTTAACGATACCGCGCCCGAGGATGGTGGCCAGACGCCACAACAGAAGTTCGATACGGTTGTTTCTATCGGGAAAGGCGGTCCCCGCGTTTCCCAGGTGCCAAGAAAAAAGGGGCAAGCGACACCCAACAAACAGCAATCGGTATATGAAGACGAACAAGGGCGAAGCCGACGCGGGGCTTTCGACCCGGCGACCGGGCAGGTTATTCGAACCGAACAAGACCCAATCGTTCCTATGAACAAACCCAAACCGGCTGCCGGACAGAAACCATCAGATGGTGCTGTGCGTCCGAAATCTCCGTCACAGATGCAAAGCGAAAACACAAAAGCCTTCAAAATGGCTGTCGATTGGTACGTGAAAGCGAACCCGAACATGGCTGTGACTGATCCGTTTTCCGGTCGTGTCATCGACACGCGCATGACCTATTCGGACACGCAGACCGAAGAGTTTACGGGCCTCTTTGAGCGCGCCAAGAAACTGATCGCGGAGGGTGTGTTAACCGACCCCGCTTCAAATCAACCCCCGGCGTCTCCCTCTGCGCCATCCTCTGAAAATGTTCAGTCTCCGGAGCAATACCTTAAGTCAATCGGGGCCAAGATAACCCCCGCGAACATTGAATGGGCAAAGAAAAAGACGGGTGGGAAATAATGGCTGGAAGAAAACCAGAGTTCGATATCCCTCCGGACGGGTACGAAACAGCGCCTGTTGCTGTTGCTGACGACGCGCCGCCGGACGGGTACGAAGGCCCATCCACTGGGTACAAGGGTGTTGGGGCGAGCGGATCATGGGACCAGCCGCAACCGGCGGTTGTTCCGCAACCGGTGGTTCCTCATATACAGATGCCACAAAACCCGGACGCCATGTCCACATACAAGGAAGCGTTGACCGCGTACCTTGTCGGGAACCGCGACCTTGCCAAAGCGAAGGCGGAAGCGGCGTTAAGCCTTGACACTGGATTGACGGAAGCGAAAAACATGCTGACCCGGATGCGCGTCAATCCGTTGGCAGGGACAAACGCGCCGAGGCCGGAATATTCACCGCAAAAATTCACCGACTACACGGTCGGCCAAATGGCGGCGGACACGTACAACGCTATTGACCAGTCACCGGTGGTTCGGACACTTGGATCTGGCGTGGCACGTATCGGGGCAGGTCTTTCGCGTGTTCCGAATCTTGCCGCCAACATTTTTGCGTTGCCGTACAACACCATCGTTACTTTGACGGGCAATGAAGACATGGCCCAACGGTCGCCGAAGATGTTTGAAAAAGAAGCCCGATGGTGGGACGAAAAGGCGACGCAGTTAAGCGAAGGTTTTAGAAGATGGGGATCAAAAGGCGAAGATTTTGTGTCCGTTGCGAAACGGAAAGACCCAGGCGAGATTGCTTCCTACATCGCTTACAAAGTCCTAGAAGAAGCCCCGCAACAGGCGATTGTCATTGGAACGACGATGGCCGGGATTCCAGCCGCTGGATTATCTTACATGGGGGCATCCTCTTCCGCCCAGGAACTTGCGGCAACGCCTGAAAACGTGAATCCAGCGGCCGCTACCGTCAACGCCATTGTTAATGGGACCGTTGAAGCAGCCCTTGAACAAACTCCTGCCCTTATGGGGAAATGGTCAAAAGCCATTGAGGAAGCTGTTGGGAAGAAAGGGCGGGGCGAGGTTATAAAAGCTGTCGCAAAAACTATCGGATCTTCTATTGTCCAAGAAGGATTAGTTGAAGAAGCACCGACAGAGTACCTGCAATCGGCGTCGAGAGTAATGACCGGCGTTGATCCAAACGCCATGCAGGGTGTTGGCGGTCGGATGATCGAAGCGGCAACGATTGGCGGTGTTATGGGTGGCGGCATGACGGCCCCGGCCGCGATTGGGTCTGGTATTCAAATGGGGGCCGGAAAGCTCGGTCCCGGTGATTTCCCGCCTGACGGATTCAATGAAAACAACACACCACAAGGGCCTATTCCGCCAAGTTCTATTGGCCAAAGTGTTGCCCCCCTTGACATAAAACAGAATCCGAATTATTCTCTGGGTGATGAGTCCGCGCGACTGGCTGGATCTTCTGATTCTGTCGTTAACGTCCCGGGCGTTTTGGATCTTCGCCGGGGCGCTGATGCTCCCGTCGTTCCTGCTGATCGGGTATTACCTTCTGCAATGCCCGCCGATGCGAACATCCCCGCGCCGGTTCAGTCTCCCGGCAATTATGAACGGGTGGCTTTACCGCAGTCTCCGGCAATTCCGAATCTTGAACAACCTGCACCAGCGGAAAGCCAATCGGCACTTCCGCAACCTCCACAACTAGACCAACAGCAGCCCAAATACCAAGCAGAGCCAGAAAAGGCTTCTGTTTTCTATTCCCAACTACAACGGACATTAAACGAAAAGATGCCCAACGCCGCCCCCGTGGCGATGGTGCGCAACCTCATTGATCCGGCCAAGGGGAACGTGAAGGCGGAAGAGGTCGAGTGGTCTGGGATCAATGAGTTCCTCGAAGGCAAAGAGAAGGTCACGAAGGTGGAACTGCTGGACTTCTTGAAACAGAACCAGGTGCAGGTGAAGGAGGTGGTGAAGGGCGACTCCCTTGAATCGAATATGAATTTGCAAGTCAATGGGGATAATGATGCGGGTTGGTTCGTCGATGACATGGCGGATGATTCGGATGGCGCCTACAATGCCGGTCCGTTTGAATCAGAAATGCAAGCTGAGCGATTTATTGAACGGATGCGCGGGGAAGGTCTCGGGTCAAAGGAAACCAAATTCTCCAACTACCAGCTCCCCGGCGGCGAGAACTACCGGGAGATTTTGCTGACGTTGCCCCAACAGGTTAAAAAACGTCCGATGGTTATAAGGAAAACCGACGGTGGGCATCCGTGGAAAATTTTCGTTGAAGGTGAGACGCAACATCACTCCTCATTCAAAACAGAGGAAGAAGCAAAAGAAGCACTCCAACGATGGGGCGATACTTTTACGGAGAAAATTGGTGAACAATTCAAATCCTCTCATTTCGACGAACCCAACATCATCGCCCACGTCCGAATGAACGACCGCACGACCGCCGACGGGAAGAAGACGCTGTTTATTGAAGAGGTGCAGAGTGATTGGCATCAATTAGGCAGGGATAAAGGCTACCGTCAGGAAGGAGTAATTTCCGATTATCAATTAAAGAGAGATCCGCTTGGGCAAAATGAATGGATTGCGACAATCGCCGGGAGACAATCAATTTGGCAGGGCGAAAATGAGGCGGCAGTTCGTAATCAAATTGAAGATGGATTAAGGCGGAACCCTGCTGTCAACGGCGTCCCCAACGCCCCATTCAAAAAGACATGGCACGAACTGGCCCTGAAGCGGATGTTGCGGTGGGCGGTGGACAACGGCTACGACGGGATCGCCTGGACGACGGGGGAACAACAGGCGGAACGGTATGACCTTTCAAAGCAGATTGACGGGGTTCGGTGGAACGATAAGACGGAGACACTCCAAGCATGGCGGGGGAAGGAAAACGTCATTGAGCAGTATAACGTCAAGGCTGAAAAACTGGCCGATTATGTTGGGAAAGAAGTAGCAAAGAAGCTCGTAGATTCGGCCCCCGGCAAGGGTGGAAATCGGATCGTTACCGGCGAAGGTCTCAAAGTCGGCGGCGAAGGCATGAAGGGCTTTTACGACCAGATCATCCCTTCTTTCCTGAACAAATACACGAAGAAATGGGGCGGAAAAGTATCCGTGGCCGACATCACGGCACCGGAGAACAGATACCAGATCATAGAGAGAGATGGTCTTTATGTCGTAAAGCGCGGGAATTTCACGATCGACAATTTCAAATCAATCCCAGAAGCCGAAGCGTGGATCTCGGATCACACGCCGACAGAGGAATTGGGTGTCCACACACTCGAAATCACTCCTTCCATGCGGGAATCCGTGGCCCAGGGCCAACCGATGTTTCAGGCCGACCGCCCGACATCGGGGACAACCGAAGGCCAATCCGAAGCCTTGACCGCGTTTAACAAAATCATTTCGGCCAACAAGATGACCGACGCCGTGTTCGCCGAGTTGGTTGATTCTATTAAGGTGGACCGCGCGGCGTTTCGGAAAGGGTACGGGACCGAGTATTCGGCGGACAAGTTTGCCATTCGAGGTGCGACGTACCCGATTAGGAACCACCCGACAATTCGGGCTTTGGTCCGGTTTGCCAAGGGAGCCCACCAGGGGACCGGGTATCACGAGGCGATGCACGTCATTTTAAACAACGTCCTGACGGTTCAGGAACGGCAAGTCTTGATGGACAAGTTTGGAACCGAAGAGCAGGCGGCCGAGGCGTTTGCCCGGTACGAGGCGAAGCGGACGGGCATGGAGAAGCCGAGCCGGATCAAGGCGATATTCGACAAGATTCTTGAATTGCTTGGACAGTTGCGGAGCTACATGGCCGGGAAAGGGTGGAAGACGGCGGAGGATGTGTTCAAGTCTGTGGAGCAGGGGCGGACGGAACGGCGGCGCGCGGCGGGGCGTGGGGAGGCTAAATACCAGGCGGAAAAACAGAAAGACCAAACGGGAACAGAAGCCTTTAAGCGGTGGTTCGGCGACTCCAAAGTCGTCGATGCCGATGGGAAACCGTTGGTGGTTTATCATGGGACATCCGAGAAAGGATTGTCGGGTGACGCCTTTAGCAAGGATTTGCTCGGGGCCGTAACAAAATCGCGCTCAGCGAAGGCCGGGTTCTATTTTGTCGCAAACAAGGACGCCGCCGCAGGGTACAGCAGACTGGCGAACTCGAAGCCAGTTCAAGACCTAATCGACAAATCAAACGCCGCAGAACGTGCTGGCAAATTCGATCTTGCGAATCGCCTTATGGTCCAGGCTGAAAAACTTGAACAGACGGCCAGCCCCAAAGAGAATGTTGTCGGGGCATACCTCTCCATTCAAAAACCGTTTGAATTCGATGCCAGCGAGCAAAGGTTTCTGGACATTCAGAACGAAATCCACGATGCAATCCGCGAGGCGAAAACCGGCGGATATGATGGGATTGTTTTTCGGAATCTGATCGACAACGCAGATTGGGGGAGCGAACGCGCACTTGACCACTGGGTTGCCTTTGAGCCAACCCAAATCAAATCCGCCACCGGGAACGCCGGGACTTTTGACCCAGAGAACCCGAGCATTTTGTATCAGGCGGAACGGGTTGAAAGCGATAAGGCCATGCTCCCGAACGGTGGGTATGTCCCACTGGCGAAACTATCAAAACTCCAACGCATTTACCGTGGATGGTTGACCACGGATCGTGGGGTTGGGCAAGCCATTGATCGCGCGAACGAAGAGCGGATCGGAAAGATCATGGAGACAGCGTTTGACGCTCCGGTAACGGGGAAACAGTTGCTTAAGTACTTCAAAGAGAACCCGTCCGATGATCTCCGGCAGGCGGTCTTTGAGGCATTAACAGGACAACGGTCGATCTTTGAACTTCCGGCCGATATTACCGGGATAGTCCAGAAGATGCGCGAAGACGTTGACGCCTTGTCCCGCGTGATCGCACAGACGGCAGCGCCAAACGACCGATTGAAGGCCGTCATTGAACGGAACCTCGGGCGATACCTTGGGCGGCATTACAAGCTGTTTGAGCGAAAGAACTGGCGACCGTCCAACGAAGTCATTTCCCGCGCCAAGGCGAAATTGCGTGAAATGCACCCGAACACGATTGGAAAAGCATCGAGCCAAGAACTAAACGGAATCATCGAAAACATCATTTCCAAAGGGGACGTAACTTTCCACCGTGGGGATCGGCGGATCGACATTCCACAAAATCACTTCGTCAAGCGGAAGGACATTCCCAAAGAGATCCGCGACCTGTACGGGGAGATCACCGATCCCGTTTGGGCTTACCTCAAAACGATGGCCGATCAATCCACAGTGGCGCACAACGCTGATTTCCTATCGAAGATTTCCGGGATGGAGGGCGTGTTCAAAGACAAGCCTGATGAGACGCATTTTAAGCAGATCCCCGACGTCGCCCGATGGGGCGCGGTTCGCGGCAAGTTCACGACCCAAGAAGTTAACGATTTCCTGATTGGAAGCCATTGATCCGGTGGATAGCGGCCTGTTTCGATTTGTCGAAAAGCTCATCGTCAATCCGTTCAAATGGACTAAGACGGTCGCATCTCTCCCATCTCATCCCAGGAACTTCATTGGGAATACGATGTTTTCTGTGTTGGCTGGAAACACAATTACAAACCCGGCGAACATTCCCTATTACTGGAAAGCCCTTCGTGTAATTATGGGGAAGGAAGGGAAATACAGAGGGACATGGAAAGAGCTTGTTCGGGCGCGGGTTGCCGATACGCAGTTTTGGGGATCGGAGATGCCGAAGCTGATGGCGGAAATGATCTCGGACCCGGTGAGTTGGCCGGACAAGATCATGAACACGGTCAAATGGCCCGTGGAGAAGTTGGGCGAACTTTACAACAACGAAGACCTAATTTATCGGGTTTCCGCATTTCTGAAATACCGTGATAACGGGATGACGATAAACCAGGCCGCGCAAGAAGTGGACAAATGGTTTACGAACTACGCGAGGTTGCCGAAAGCCGTAAAGACGGCCCGGCGCATCGGTGTGTTTGGCCCCTTTCTATCATTCAAAGCGAACACGGCTCGGATTTTAATAAACGCCGCGAAAGAATCCGGGGAAGGAATAAAGAAGGGGAACCCGGCCCCCGCTCTTCGGTTGGCATTTGTTGTGTCGTTTATTCCGCTGTTGCAAATGGCAATGCGAACAGTTTTTGATATCGACGACGACGAGAAAAAGAACCTCGACAAGTTGCAGGACATGGGACCGATTTACAAAAGGAACTCGACGCCGATCTACTACCGAACGGCGGAGGGATCAATCAAGGCATTTGATCTCGGTTATATCTGGCCGACGGGCGAATTTGACAAGGCGGCGAGAGCGGCGCTTGTTGGTGACGCGGAAAGTTTCACAGATTCCATCGACTTGTTTCAGCATCCGCTTTTTGATGCTTATAGCATCCTTTTCAATAACTTCAACACGCGCAACCGGCAGAATGTGGCAAACGTCAACGATCCGATGCCGAGACGGGCGGCAGACAAGATGGCCGAATTAGCGCGAATGCTTTACGTCCCGGCCTCGTCTCCTATTCCTTCAATCCGTGGCATGGCGAAAGGCCAATACGAGCCGGGTCTGTTAACCGGATACCAAATCAAGACTTTGTACGACGCTTATCACGGCGTAGAGGATCGGTTTGGGCGGACGAGGGAAGTACCGGAAGAGTTGCGGGCCTTCTTTACCGGTATCCGGACTTGGGAGATCCGCCCGGATGACACCAAGAAAGCGTTTCGGATGCGGAAGGCGGGGGAATTCCAAGAAGCGAAGCGCGAACTGCGTCGGTACATGCGGATGCCAGGGATCTCCCAAGAAGAAAAAGAACGGCGAATGGACGACTGGAAACGTCGGGTTGCAAAAATAAGAAGCGATGTTGAGTCCAGTAACAGTGTAAAACTGAAATGACCGACCGCCGAGCCACAGATCCGGATGAGGGCGACTTCGTCGGGAAGCGATCCCGGAAATGGAAGGGCGTTACGGCGGGGGTTATCACGGCGGTTGCAACGGCGGTCGGGGCGTACTTCGCCGGGGTGGACAAAGGCGTGGGCGGTGCGGACGGCGACAGGGTGACGCGGGAAGTGGTGCAAAACCTTGTGGTTTTGAAGTCCAGCCTGGACGACCTCAACACGACATTGAGGATCTTCGCCGAGGACAGGGACGCGAATTTGGAAGTGGCGCGGGAAACGCGGGCCGAGGTGGGGCGGTTGGCGCGGCGTGTTTCCGTCGAAGAAAACGCGGTGGATCGGCACAGCGAGATCATGGGAAAGCTGGACGATTTTGAGAAAAAAGGGGTAAAACGACGATGACCGAAGAAACGGAGAAACTGCTCAAGGAACTCGTGCGGCTTGTCGTCGAAGAAAGACAGCTTTTGATAAACCACATCCGCCTGACGGAACCGAGATCGACGGACAACGACTTGTTCCTTGCCGGGCTTCGGACGGCTTTGGAGTCTCTCGGAAAACGGGTGTCCTCCATAACCGAAGCCATCGACAAACTTAACCAAAACAACGCGCAATCGGCGGCGCAACTAAAGACTGTTGAAGATCTGGTTCGGCCCCTACACGCTTTCGCGTATAGTGTCGTCCAGCGGTGTCCAAACTGCACGAGCCCAACCAGAGGACACAACGATGACACTCGACCATGTGTGTGAGCGGGTACGGTTTTACGTCGGGCTCTGGAACGAATTGCCTGTCATCGCCCAGGGGGTTGTGGTTCTGATCGTGTCATTCGCTTGTTCGTTCGTGCTTGTCATCTTCTGGATGCTCCGGGGAACGATGGGGATTGATATTTGCAAGGCGTGCGGGCGCATGTGGGACGATACGGATCAAAGTTTTGTTGGTCAACAGGTGTTCGGTGATGCCGAACGCGGGCCGAATCTTTGCCCGGACTGTAAAGACAAGATGGTGGTGGAAGAACGCCGCCATTGGGACGCGCGGTCGTGACGGAATACCTGCACATCAGGCCCCGCGCGGGCGGGCACAACGACACGGGGCGGGCCAGCGATTGCCCATGCGAGCCGGAGATACGTTTGATCCACGGCGTTCCGTGGCTCCGGGTGGCTGTCCATCGCGGGGTCGGCGTGGCGCGGCTGGAAGCTGAACTGCGGATGCTGACCCACGCCTACAGAGTTTACGGAGGAGGAACGGATGCCTAAGTTTGGGAAACGGTCAAAGAAGGAACTGGCGACGGCGCACCCGGACCTACAACGGCTTTTCAATGCGGTCATCGAAAGAATCGACTGCGCCGTGATTTGCGGACACCGGGGACACGCCGACCAAGACAAGGCTTTCGCCGAAGGGAAGTCGAAGCTGGAATGGCCAAATAGCAAGCACAACAAGGTCCCGGCCCTGGCCGTCGATGTTGTGCCTTTTCCGATAGACTGGAACGACCTTGCCAGATTCGACGCCCTGGCAGCTGTTGTGAAGGCGGAGGCGAAGCGGCTTAATATCAAAGTGGAGTGCGGGATCGACTGGAAAAAGTTTCCGGATGCGCCGCATTACCAGATGCCAGGATGAACTTGGCTGAATGGTTTTTACGGAAGCTGGAGTCGGCGCGGTTTTCGTGGAGCATGACCTTGCCGACGTTTTCGAGGAGGAACGATGGGCCTAAAGGATTGGATCGTAAAAATAGCTGTCAAGAAATTGGCAAAGAAAATAAAACTACAGGAGGGCGTCATGGACAAAAAGAAATGGTATCTCTCGAAAACGCTGTGGTCAAACGTGGTGGTGGTTCTGATTGGGACTTATGAACTGGTGAAGGCGAACATTGTCCCAGGGCTTCCGGGGATTCCGCCCATCGTTCTGACGATTCTTGGGGCTCTTGGGATCTATTCCCGTGCAACGGCGACAAAGCAGATCGGCCTCTAAAAAGAAATCCCGCCGAAACCGGCAACCGTGTGGTTGTAGAACCCGCACGGAATGCCGGTCAATCGGCGGGGTTTTTTACATTAACTGCGCCAAAAAATAGTTTTCCGACGGTGTCCCGACGGTAGAATAGGGGGTTGAAAAGAAACCGAACCTATGGCATACTCAAGTCATGGGAAACCTCGAACGCCCATATAAAACGACACCCGACATTCTGCATTCGCGGAATGGCGGGTTAACTATTTCCCCATCGTGGTTCGAGGGTCGGGCAACCGACTTCCACGGTGGGGTTTCTTTTTGTGGTGAGAAGTTCGGAAAAATGACAATCATAGAACCAGTGCTTGTTCTCGTGAGTGGTAAGAAAACGGAACTTTGGCGCGGCGTGTGCGACTGCGGGAATGAAATTTTCAGGAGGTTAAGTAATTTCATCCGTGGAGATCACAAATCCTGTGGGTGTGAAAGATATAAAGGCAAACACGCGGTTCTTCGGAAAGCAAATCCTTCAGAATTTGTGTCTTGGTGCTGTATGATAAGAAGGTGTTTGAATGTGAAACACGAAAAATTCAAATACTATGGCGGACGGGGAATAAAAGTTTGCGCTCGATGGGAAGACTCGTTCGCTCTATTTTTAAGTGACATGGGGAAGAAACCGACACCGAGGCACACGATTGACAGGATTAATTGTAACGGAGATTATGAACCTTCGAATTGCAGATGGGCAACCCCGAAACAACAAGCGAAAAACAAACTCAAAACAGGAGGCCGTCATGTCTGAGCATATATTGCCTAACTGCATTCTCCGGGCCACGGTGGACGGGTACAAACGGTTGTACAACGCAACGGACTCGGTCGAGGAACGCCTTTCGCTCTGGCGGAAAGAAGCCCGGTTGAAAGCGGAGATGGAGAAGCGGGTCTGGAAAAACGACGAGCAAAACCGCAACTATGCACGGGCGTTGCTCAAATCGGGGGTGCGGCCATGATCTTCACACCCCAAGAAAACAACGACTTCGCCCGCGCCGAGTCCCGGTGGCTTACCCCGCCGGACGTTGCCGAACTTCCGCAACCGAAGGACAAGTGCGACTGTGGGCACATTGCCGACGACCACCACGGGGTCGCCATGCTCTGCTGGAAGCCAAACTGTGACTGTGGCGGGTTCGTCGTTCCGGGCAAGGCGCGGGATCGGTTCTTCTACGAAGACCTGAAAAACAACGGAGCCGACTGATGAGCCGGATAGCGATCCACCGGGATACCATGCCTTTCTGTTTCCAGTGCGGCTGGCGGCCTGTCCCGGAGAACGGAAGGCGGTGCCCGGCGTGTATCCGCCGTTCGCAACGCGGGAAGTGGAGCGAGGTGGCCAAGGTGGTCTACGCCCTGATCATTTCGGCTCTGCTGGCGATGGCGGCAAAGTGGGCTTTTGCGACGAACAAACAGATCTCGGCGGAGGCCGTAAGGGTGTCCCATTACAGCGAGGCCCGGGTGGCTACGGGACTTCAAAGCCACCCCTCCGCCCCATGTTGCAACACCGCGACCGCGCCGCACAAGCGCGGAGTGACCACGGGGTTCTCCTGCAGAGACACCGTGCGGAACCGGGCTGGACGCACACCGTCGGCCCGGAAGATTTAAAAAGCGCGAGCGGCGCATAAACGCAAAAGGAGAAGCAAATGGTCATGGTTAACGAAGGGGCTGGCAGTTTCGAGAATCCCGAACCGGGAAGCTACGCGGCGGTATGCAATCAGGTCATTGATTTAGGAACCCAAGAAGGTGAATATCAGGGCAACAAGATCAAGCGGCGGCAGGTAATTCTTGGGTGGGAACTGACCGAGAAGAATTCCAAGGGCGAACCGTTTCGTGTGAGTTCATTCTATACCGCGTCACTGTCCGAGAAATCAAAACTTCGGCCCATGCTTGAATCATGGCGCGGCGCGGCGTTCTCCACGGAAGAGTTGAAAGGGTTCCCTCTTTCAAAGCTGTTGGGGAAACCGTGCCTTGTATCCCTGATCTTGAACGAAAAACAGCGGATTCGAGTTTCCAGCGTTTCCAAGCTACCGAAGGGTATGCCCGCTCCGACCAACACGACTCCCATTGTCGACTTCGACTTGGACAAATACGACTCCATTGCGTTTTCAAAGCTGTCCCCCAAACTTCAGGACATGGTTAAAAAGTCTCCGGAATACGCCAAGGCGACGAGCGGCGGGCATGAGGTTGAGCCGGAACATGACGCCCAGGAGCCGGACGTTGAACCCGAGGCCGGATTCTGATGAAAAAGGAAATCGTCGATATCGACCCGGCGCGGGGGGTGTTCCGCGTTACGACGGACAACGAGCGGTTTTACATCCGCCCGTCGAAGAACAAGACGACCGGACTCCCGGACTACGAATACGCCCCGTCGGTGACATACATCACATCGTTCTACCCAAAGGGTCCACAGTTAACTAAGTGGATCGCCGAGCAGGGTGGGACGAAGCAGAGAAGAAAAACGGACGCCGGAGCGCGTGGGTCGCGTATCCATGCCGCCGTCGCCGCCTTGGTGGGTGGCGGAACCGTCACGCCGGACATGAAGTTTGACGGCGTGGAACTGGCGGTGGACGAATACGCCGCCGTCCTAAACTTTCGGGACTGGTTCGAGGCGACGCGGCCGGAAGTGTTGGGGTCGGAGTTTCTTATCTGGAACGACGAACACAACTACGCCGGGACGGTCGATCTCAAAGTCAAGATAAACGGAGAAGTTTGGGTTATTGACCTGAAAAGCTCAAAATCCGTCTATCCTGAATACGCTCTCCAGCTGTCCGCCTACAAGAAGTGCATCCCCGACGCCACGCGGATCGGGGTTTTGCAGGTAGGGTATACACGATCCAAAAGCGGCTGGAAGTTTACAGAGCTTGATGACAAGTTTGACGTTTTCCTGGCGACGAAGCGGGTGTTCGAGAATGAGACAGCGGGGGCCAAACCGCTTCAACGGGAGTTCCCGCTTTCCATCTCAATACGTCTACCGAAGGACGCGAAATAATGGAAGTCAGCGCCCCATACGACGGGGGTCTTGAAGGCGAGCTTTCAAGCCTTCCCGACCTTGTGGCGGACGCTCTGGCCGTTTGGAAGAAGGCCGAGGCCGATAAGCGGCGAGAGGCGGCTCGTCTTTACCTGATGTTCAAGGCGAAGCTTGCCGGACGTGAAACCACGGCGACGGAGTTGCGGGCAATGGTGGACAACGACGAGGGCTATTA
Source organism: Elusimicrobiota bacterium (assembly GCA_016706425.1). Lineage (NCBI taxonomy): Bacteria > Pseudomonadati > Elusimicrobiota > Elusimicrobiota bacterium. Next base: position 16,559 of record JADJJR010000002.1, on the reverse strand, counting down.
CATTATGTGCCTGGACTGCGTAACGGCTGAAAGCGCCCACGTCCGCCTCTATGAAAAGCTGATGGCCGCGAAGCGGGCGGCGTCGATGCGGGCGGCGTTCTGAATGAGCCAAAACGAAGCAATTCTTTGGCGATTAAAACGCGGCGATGTTCTGACCCCGATTGACGCTCTGAACGACCCGGAAATTCGGAGTATGCGCCTGGCCGCGAGGATCGGAGAATTGCTTGATATGGGTTATGACATTAGGAAAGCTAACCAAAAGACGGAGACCGGGAAGACGGTGACAGCCTACTATATGCCATCGAAGGAAAAGAACGGACAACTTGGTATGGGGTTCTAAGGGGGGTTGATGAACATCGAACATGGGCATCAGGTGGCTTTGGTGAACTGGTGGGCTCTGGAAGCGAACAGGCGGGGGATTGACGCCCGCACTTTGGTTGCCATTCCGAACCAAGGCCGAGCCGGTGGGTGGAGGCAAGCCCGGCGCGGGGCGTACATGAAGGCGGAAGGCCAGCGCGCGGGGATGCCTGATCTCGTCCTCTTCATCCCGGCCCAGGGGAACCACGGGATGGTGATTGAACTGAAGGCCCCATCCAAGACGGCCCGGCTGTCTCCGGCGCAAAACGAGATGATGAAAATCCTCTCTGGCCAGGGGTACGTCGCGGTTGTCGCCTGGGGGTGGGAAGACGCGAAGGACCAGATCTTGAGCTACCTGGGGGCGGCGCGATGAACCACGAAGGATTCCAAACATTGTTTGACGAAATAACGGCCCATGAACGCCAGACGCTCTGCGCCAAGGCCGGGGAATACGCATCCGGGCAGAACCGACTAGAGAACTTTTACGGTGGGGCCGCGATTGCCGGAACCACTCCGGGCGTCGCTCTTTGGGGGTATCTCACAAAACACCTCGTCTCATGCCGAGAAATTGCGAATGGCAAAAGAGTCAGCCGCGCCATGCTTCGTGAAAAGATCGGGGACGCCCGGAATTACCTTGTCCTCTTGGAGGCCCTGGTGATTGAACAGGGTCTTGCCGAGTGAAGCACCTCTTGGCCGACCTCTGGCTTTTGGTTATCGTCCCGGCTACGCCGTGGGCGGTTCTGGCGTGGTTTCTCTTGAGGGCCCGATGAGTTGCAACGGACTGCACCACTCGTGCCCGTGCCGGTCAGCGATGACCGAGGAAATGGAGGACGTTTTGCGGATCATGCTTATCGGACTGGACAACTACCGAAAGACGCTGACGCCGAGCGAGTGCAAAACCCTGCGGGGGTACGTACCATGTTTGGAATCGGCGGCGAGTGTTTTGAGGAGAATGGAAAAGGTTTGATTTACCTAGTTCATGGACGAAACAATTTGCCTGGGAGCGCGCTACCACCCAATCAGTGGAAAGCTATCTGGTGAAATTCCAGAACCAGGCTCCACTTTACCGACGGAGAAAAAAAACTTGACATTGCTCCAAAAGAATAATATTTTATGAGTGTAAGTCATAGCCGACTGGAACGGCTCTCGCCTGCAAAAAGATCCTCTTGTGGGGTCTGGGACGTGTGCAGGCGCACATTCCAGCCCAGATTCCACAAGGGGATTTTTATTTCCCGGATCACGTCGGGATTCACAAATAGCGTGGTTGAGGTTGTAACGGCTTCCGAAACCGAACAATAGCCGTCCGCGAAAGGGGCAGGGCTCTGGAAGGGGCATTCACAAGAGTGGTCCTTCCAGTGCCCGTAGGCAGGGAACAAGCGAACCCTCCCACCTACACGCCCCCTACAGCGGGGTCGGGAACATGCCAAACCTACCGCCGAGGGGAGCCCCGGGGCGGAGTAAGGGTCGGCCTTAATGTTCCGTCAGAGGCGATAAATCTTTGAACCCCGACCTACTGGGTTCGCAAAAAACGATGTGTGACGATTTGTGACGATGTGTGACATTACCGTCGAAGGATTTGTGACATTTAGTGAAAACGCCCAGTGGTTTTTTAACACTTCAGCAGGTTGCTTTTTTGCTCTCCCTGCGTAGAGAAACACTTTGCCGGTGGGTTAGGTGCGGGCGGATTAAGTCGTGGAAGCCTGGAAAGGTTCGCTACATAGCCCTGGATGATGTTAAAAAATTTCTATGAACTTCGACGAATTCATCGCGGCCCTAAAAGCCCGCCGTCCGGAATGGTTCGCCGCAAACGCACAAAACCGCCCCCAGGAGCCTGTGGCGGTAAAGAAGGCCCCGGAGGTCGTGAAGATGGAAAACGTGCCACAGACCACCCCGAAACCCCCTGCCGCTGATGCGGTAGAGGATGGTTGGGACGGGGTGGAAGTGGTGGAGAGCGATGAGTCGGACAACTGGTGGGACCGTTGATGGAACCGATGGACTTGAAGCCGGGGATGGTCGTTCAGCTTCGGCCGGAATACCAGCCGGACGTGTTCGGCGGCGCGTTCATGGTGGTGACGGAACCGAAGCCGTGGGGAGCGCAAGGGTATTGTCACTGCCTCAAGGGGCGATCCGTTGCCTATATACGGCCCAAGTGGGCGGATATGGAGTTGATTGGAATGGCGGCGTGGCTCGCAAAGATAAAATAAAAGGAGAATGAAATGAAAGTTTCTAACCAGCACGGCGACTTGTTGCTTGTTTCGGTTGTGTGTGTTCCCAAAGGGGCGAAGGAAATAAAGGCCGTCAAAGGGTTTGTCTTGGAGCGTGGGGAAGGTGTCCACACGCACATCCTTGAGGACGTAGAGGGAGTCATGCTCTTTGAACACAACGGTGACATTTACGTCCGCGTCGAAAAATCGGCCAGGATCAACCACGAGGAACACGGGATACAGACGCTGAAACCTGGTATTTATAAGAAGGCGATTGAACGTGTTTACGACTACGAAACCGAAGAAACTCGAAATGTCATCGACTGAGGTGTGGACTATGAAAATTGTTCGAACTCCGACGCGAGCCTCGGGAGGCATTACGTCAGAAGAGAAAATGCGGATGGGTGCGCTTGTTGAAAAGTGGAAATCCATCGCTTTTAAAACGGGGCGGTGCGACGTTACAAAGATCACGGACGCTATCGAAAGGCTCTACGCTTCTGCGGGTTTAAAAAAGCCGCGTGTTGTTGTGGTTCCGTCCCCCTTCGTGATGGCTTGTGCCTACGGGGTGGCTTCCTGTTGGTGGGCCTTGCGTGGTAAGCTTAAATCCGTCGAAGCCACCGCCTCCGACACCGAAGCCGCCACCCGCGCCGCCACATTCGACGCCACCGACGCCGCCACCGACGCCACCGACGCCGCCACCGACGCCGCCACATTCGACGCCACTCGCGAAGCTACCGTCGCCGCCACCCGTGCCGCCACCCGTGCCGCCACCTTCGACGCCACTGCCGCCGCCACCGACGCCGCCACCCGCGTCGCCACCGACGCCGCCACCCGCGCCGCCACATTCGACGCCACCGACGCCGCCACCAACGCCGCCACATTCGACGCCACTCGCGAAGCTACCGTCGCCGCCACCCGTGCCGCCACCAACGCCGCCACCCGCGCCGCCACATTCGACGCCACCGACGCCGCCACATTCGACGCCACATTCGACGCCACCGACGCCGCCACATTCGTCGCCACCCGCGACGCCACCGACGCCGCCACCCGCGCCGCCACATTCGACGCCACCGACGCCGCCACCGACGCCACCGACGCCGCCACCAAACAAAAAAAAGACTGGTTGGTTTATCTCGCTAAGAAGTTTGTAGGGGCTCGTTTTCGGGCAGCTCTTGAGGGAGTAAAAAAGTGGGCCGATGTGTACCAAGGTGGAAACATGTGGGCGATGTTACCCTGTTACGTCGAGGCCATGCGGGACGTGATCGGCCTTACAGGGCTCCCGGTTTGGGAACAGTACAAGGCGTGGGAGGACGCGGCGACCTACGGTGGTTTCCGTGTCATGCACGAAAAGTTTTGCATCGTATCTGACTTCCCCGAGGTGCTTAAAACAGACTCGAGGGGAAGGGCGCACTGCGCAACCGGTCCATCCCACCGGTGGCGCGACGGTTTCGAGATTTACCACCTAAACGGCATTCGTGTTCCAAAGTGGCTCGTTATGACCGATGCCGGGAAGATCGACCCGATGCTTGCGCTCAACGAAAAGAACGTCGATGTTCAGCGTGAAATAATCCGGAAAATTGGCGCGGAGAGGATGCTAAAGGCGGTCGGAGCAAAGACAGTTGATACCTTCGTGGACTGCCACACAAAGGGCGGGAACGTCTACGAACTAAAAGAGCTTCTTGTTGGGCAGATCAGCCGAAAGTACCTTTACTACGAACACGCCTCGGTTCCTGGATACTGGTATGCACAGGCCGTCCCCCTAACACTAAACGGGCGATTCACGCCCGCGCGTGGATTCTTGGGATGGACTCTCCGGAACAGAAGACCGATGAGGAAATCCGCGCGTTCCTTCCAGAGGTGGTGTCATGACCGACCGTGAAGGGGGGAGGAATGACTGACGATAAGGTTATTTGCCCATTTTGCGGTGGCGACCAATTTGCCCACATCATTATTGGGAATAGGATTTTTTGGTGCGAGGAGGCAAAATGACCGATAAGAGCGAGGGGCCGACTAATCCTTACGGGCATGAGGACTGCGACGATATATCCGGGTGTGGGGACAAGTGCAAGATTTCCGCGTGGGACAATGGCTACGCCGCCGGGTTCAAGGCGGGGCTGGAACGGAAACCCAAAAAGCCAACAGAACGAAAGGACATCATCGTCGGGTGTCCTGGGCAGAAGAACCTTGACGAATGGGGCAGAGTGATACAAATCTGCCCGGTCTGCGGTCGCGTGGATGTTTCCAAGAACGATGGACATGAACCGGGGTTTTACAGCTCCGAGGATTAATCATGACCGACCGTGCGCGGAATGGGGGGAGGAAATGATGCTCCTAGATCTTGTTGTGCGCGTGGATATTGTTGGCCTTCTTGTAGGTTTTTTGATTGGGCTTGTACTTATAGCGGCCCTGGAAATTCTGTTATCTAGCAGGGGGGATAAATGAAAGTTAAAATCCGGCTGGATTGGCGAAAGGTTTGGAACTCCGTAACTTTTTGTGGGAGACAAAGCTGTCACTCGCTCTGCCGACACGAACAAGGCTCTATAAAAAGGGCCGTAGAAAAGCAGTTAAAAGGGGCGGGGCGGTTTCTATCGGCCATATTGGGGGACAAATGACCAAAAGTCATGCGACGTTGAGGGAGTTTTTTAATGACGCAATAAGTTTTGTTTTTGGTCCGAGGAGAGACGAGCAGGACATAATGGATGAATTGTGGAACTCAGGGATGCGGCCAAGTTTTTTCATGCCGACCGCGACTGCAGAGTTCTCGACTGCTGACGGTGTTTCACACTGCGAAGAAATCGAGGGTGTTTTCCCGTCGGTTATTCGCCGAGGTGTTTACAGAACGGCCGATGTTGTTGCCGGGGATGGGGATATCCCAACCCGACATGATGATTCTTCTTTCGTCAGAACATACCGGCATGTTAACACCCGTAAAACAGGAACCTATACTCTTGTTTTTCACGAGGTTTTAAATGACCGACCGTGAGCCGTTTGCTGAGATCTTTCATAACCTCAGCGGTTCCGAAAATGATCGTGGATATTCACTGATCTTTGATGGAACTGTTGTCCCTGCCCTTCTGACAAAGATGGATGCGGAGGACAGGGCATACATTATCAACGCCGCCTTCAACAAGAGGCTGGACGAGGAGATTGCGAAGGTGGAAAGGCTTCGCTTCGTGCTGAAAGAATTGCACGCCTTAGTGTGGGGTGAGGCTCCCTCGCTTCTATGCGAAGATTCTGGGGGGGATGCACTGCTCGATTGTAAAATCCTGGAGGTGTTGGAGCCATGACCGTAAAAGAACTTATCCAAGCCCTTCTCGACGAAGATTTAGATAACGATGTGGTAATCGAAGTCGCTGGATCGTTTTGGGGGATCGTTCCCGTTGACGGGATTTCTGCGGTTTCTTCGCAAAGGAAAAGCAGAACGGTTTTGGCCCCCCGATGCCGATCTAATGCTCAAGCCATGACCCGCCCCAAGAAGCCGCCGTTAAAGAGGTCGTAACGAAAGCCGTGGAGGAGTTCCGGGAGAGGGGGAAATAAAATGACCAAAAATAATGCGATGAACCACGTCTCGTTTCATCTTGGGGTGGGCAGATTTTCAGGCATCGAGTATTGCGATGTGTGTGGGTACTCTAAACAGTTCATTGCTGCGACGAAAATGCCGTGTAGGAGAAAAAACGGTCCGCGATCGAAAAGCTTTGACAGGCCCACGGCTTAGGCCATTGCGGGGCGCGGATGGGACACCCACACCCACCGCCGTTTGCCAGGGGCATTTATGCTCGCTGGCATCGAATGGGTTACCGGAACGAAGGCCATCGGGAGAACCGATCTGTTAAACGCCTGCCCCACGTTACGGGGCAAGATTTGACGGCGGTGTGGAAGGACACACAACGGAATGACCTAAACGAATGGGCGCGTGGACGCTGTTGTCAGAGTGCGGTCGTTCACAGAGCCGGTATCAAGCCCGGCCCGTCAAATAAGCACGGGCAAGTTAAACGCAGCCTCTGCGCAGACGATGGATCTGCGAGTCATCACAAGCCGTGGACCCGCGGTTTGTGCGTCAGCCCCACGTTACGGGGCAAGATTTGCCGGGGAAAAGCCGTGCCACGGACGCTTAGATCGACACCGGGGCGGTTTCCTTGACTGGATACCCGGCTCCATTTTGAAGGAGGCGTAACGATGAAAAGTTCCACAAACAAAGGCACCAAGACGATCTTCGTCGTCGAAGGTAAGTGGGGGGAATCGTACCGATGGGTTTTCGGCGATGCGTTCGAGACCCGAGAGAAGGCAAAAGAATTTTCCAACAACTACGTTCGGCACTGGCCCGGTCACAGGCTCCGCATAGTGCAATTCAGCAGATTAAGTGTTCTCGAAAGCGTATCTGCGGAATGAAAAAGGCCAAATACCCCGAGTGGATCTGCTCGTCCTGCGCCGAACAGAACGGAGGAAAGATGCCGGAAACCCACCTCGCCTGTTGGCACGTTGACGAATGTGGGGTATGCGGGCACATAAAGACCGTGACACAGCCCAGGGATTTCGGGTATCCAAAGATAAAGAAAAGGACGGTGTAATGGAACCAGCACAAGCATGGGTAGGCCGATCCGAGGTCAGTGGGTGGACATTTGTCGATCTCCGTGGTTCAAACAAGCACCTGGTCTGCCAGCAGTGCGATAAACGCGGCCAAGAGATGTTCGTAAAGTACGTCACCGTACAGGCCAACGGCAACAGTTCCGCCCTGGTGGTCTCCGTCCGCGATGGCGGGTGCCTTCCCCACAACGGGGACGATGTGGGGGGCTCCGTTGGGGAACAGGAACTGGAAGGGCTTTCCCGAGACAGGAGGAAACCGCAAAAATGCCACAAAGTAGATCCGCGCCATCCGCTTGGACGTTCGAACCAGAACCCTCAAGAATGCACACCCCATGCGATACCTGCCACAAAATCCGTCAAGGCATGTTCTACAAGCTAATCCGCCACCCTTCCGGGGCCTACAGTACCACTAAAGCCCAATGCGGTCCCTGCCTTTACCGCAAAGACAACGAAAAGCCGGGTTCAAAAAAAGGGGGGCGAAACCCAATATGCGATACTGGAAAAACTACAACGATTGGAAAATAGTCACCCTCATCGATCAGGGGCACTCCCCAAAAGAAGTGGCAAGAGACCTAAGCATCAGCGTCTGGACAGTTTACCGCGCCAACAAGCGTTTTGTTCCACGTGGAAATGCGCCAAAAACTGCCAATCAAAAGGTTTGCAAGAACTGCGGAGCCCATGTAGAATTTAACTAGGCGATAGGCCCCACGGAGGGGTCTTGTCGCCATTTTTGTTTAAGCCTATCGCCCATCCCTGCCGCGCTGAAAAGCGTTGCAGGGATCAATTTTTTCCACAATGAATAACCAGAACCTTCGCCCAATCCCTAAAGAGAAAGTTGGAAGAGGTGGCCCTCGTCCCGGTTCGGGTAGGAAGCCGTTGGCGGCTACCGTGCTGAAAGAGAGGCTCGGCGATTACGCCGATGACGCAATCAAGGCTTTCAAATTTTGCTCTGAATTGATGAACGATCCGACGGCGGAAAAGAACGTGAGGCTTGCCGCCGCGCGTGAAGTGATGGACAGACTATGGGGGAAATCCACCCAACAGGTTGAACACAGCGGTGAAATAAGTGGGCGCATCGTCGTGGTGCGAGCGTGATTGAAGTTAAGAACATTGAAGAAGCAAAAGTAACAGACGCCGATAAAGTTTTCCACCTCTTAAAGCCGCAGGACAATTTCATATTTTCCGGAAGCTCGGTTCCCAGCCTATGTGGGCGCGTGGGGCACTGGTAAATCGTTTGCTGGCATTCAACGGGCGATGATCCTTTCCGAAGAGAGCCCGAAGAACCTTGGCGTTATCTTCCGACGGGAATATACGGATTTGCGTGATTCCACTTGCAAAGATTTTGAGAAGTATACGGGTGTTAAGATTTCTTCCGAGCGGTCTGTGGAGTTCCCGAACAAATCAGAAATCCTGTTTCGTCACCTCGAAGAAATTCACGGCGTTGTTCAAAACATGAACCTGGGGTGGTTCTGGATTGAGCAGGCGGAAGAACTTGAAACCGATGAGACGTTCAACGTCCTACGCGGCCGATTGCGCCGGGACGTTAAACGAAGAACGGGATTTTTAACGGCAAACACGAACGGGAATAACTGGATTTACCGAACGTGGAAAGTTGGATCGGACAAAGACTACGACCTTCACGAAGCAACAAGTTTCGACGCCGAGAAATATCTGCCTGCGGACACGATAGCCGATTGGAAAAAGCTGGAACAGTCGTCCCCGAAGATTTACCGACGTTTTGTACTCAATTCGTGGGAAGAGTCTGACACCTCCGACATTATTATTCACCCGGATTGGGTGGAGAAGGCCAAGAAACGCGACCTCATTACGCACGTTCCATTTCGACGCATCGTCTCGTGTGATGTGGCGCGTTACGGCGACGATAAGACGGTCGTTTACGCCATTGAGAACGGGAAGGTGTTGGACAAGGCGTCTTGGGAGAAGAAGGACACGATGGAGACGGTGGGGCGGTTGTTGATGTTCGCGCACAAGAACGGCGCGATTGGCAGTTTTGCCATTGACGAGATTGGAGTCGGCGGCGGTGTTGTGGATCGATTGCGTGAGCTTGGGCACCACGTTATCCCGGTTAATGCGTCCGAGCGCGTGGAGGGTGGTGGGTATTATAACCGCCGAGCCGAGATCTACGGGAAGGGCGCTGACATGTTCCGTGACGGGTTCGTTCAGATGCTTTCCAACGATTCGGAGGCCACCGAAGAGCTTTGTTGGGCGAAGTACAAGGAAGTGAAGTCGTCAGGCGAGTTCAAGGTTGGAAGCCAAGGAAGACATTAAGAAACGGTACGGCCGGTCCCCTGACCACGCGGACGCTTTGCTGATTGGGTTGTGGGCGATGGGGCAAGCGAAAGTTCACTCGAAGGTTGATCAGTACGAGTTGCGGCGGGCCGCAAAGGTTAGTGAAAACCCAGTGGGGGTTTTGGGATGAGCTACGGAAAAGAAAAAGATTTAAATTGCGATCGTTCGATCAAAGACCTGCAACGGGCTTACCGGGACAAATCGAAGTTGATAAAGCGGGAAAAAGAGGATTTTCTTTGGTGCCTTGGTAAGCAGTGGACTGACGAAGATCTTGCCAATTTGGCCCAGGCCGGGATCAAGCCGGTGACGGACAACCGGATTCAGGCAAACCTTTTCCTTTTGACCGGGCTTGAGAGGCAGAACCGAACCGATTTCAAAGCGTTTCCGGAGGGGCAAGAGGACGACATTAAGGCGGAGATTGCAACAGGGTTGTTTAAACACGCAATCAAGACAAGCGATTTCGGTGCCAAATCGTCCGACCAGTTCAAAGACGGGGCAACGTGCGGGGAATCGTTCCTTGAAATGTATCTGGACAACACAGAGAACATCCTAAACGGAAAGCCGTGCTGGAAAAAGCTAGACGGTGCGGTTGTTTTGATTGATCCCGATTCGAGGGAGTACGACCTCACAGACGCCAAATACGTTTACAAGCTAAGCATTGACCTGTGCGAGGACGCTGTTGTCGCTCTTTACCCGGAAAAAGAGAAGCAGATTTGCGACATGAACGGGGCCAAGCTCGATTATGGCATGGGCGACGATGCCAACCACGTCCAACGGGAGGATTACGGAAAGAGCGGCGGGGACACGATGGGCCTTCCAGAAGAAAAGACCTACGACCTCATTGAGCGGTATTACAAGAAATGGGTCAAGCACTATTTCATTGGCGACCGTGAGACCGGTGAGATAACGGAAGCAAAGGACAAAGAGGCGGCGCAGTCGTTTATTGATAGCTATGTTGGCCAAATCGAAAGCGATGATGCCGTGTACCAGTCCGGCGTTGTCACCGCGTCCGTAACCGGCCAGCAACCCCCAATGGCACCACCCAAGCGCAACCCGGATCGGTTCACCATCATTGAGCGCAAAGTTCCCGAAATCTGGTTGTTTGCGCATTTGCCTGGCATGAGCGAACCATTGGCGAACGAACGCGCCTGGTTCTATCCGAAGTGGAAGTCCTACCCTTTTATCCCCTACTACGCACGGTTCTCGACGGCTCCGCTGACTGGCGAAGACCGCCACCTCCTGGTGCAGGGAATCGTGCATGGCGTGAAAGACGCGCAGGAACGGCATAACAAAGCCTCGACGTTGATGCTTCGCCACCTCAATACGTCGTCCAACAGTGGTTGGTTAACAGAAGAGGACGCATGGGTGGACCGTGCGCAAGTGCAAAACTTCGGGTCCGCGCCCGGCGTGAACCTTGAATACAAGCAGGGCCGACAGAAGCCGGAACGGATCTATCCGACGCCCTTGTCGCAGGGCCACGCGGCGCTGACGGCGGAGAGTGCCGAAGACATCAAGGCACAGCTTGGGATTAACGCTGACTTGCTGGCATCGCAGGAGGGTGGTGCGGAATCAGGACGTGCCATCGCCTTGCGCCAAAAACAAGGTCTTCTGATGGTTCAGGAATTGTTCGACAACCTGTCCAGGACGCGGCAGATCGCAGGTCGTTTCCTGTTATCGCAGTTGGGCGAGATTTACGACACAGAGACAGCGAAAAATGTTTTAGGACAAGCGTTTCTTGAAAAGAGTTTTCCGCCTCTGATGCTGGCGAATCCTCAAACGGGTCAACCCGAACCGATGACGGACGAAGATGGTCAACCCATGAGCTATGACGACGGCATGGCGGAAGTTGCAATCGCCGAAGTGCTGAAAGGCGATCTGTGGAAATACGACGTCAACGTGGGCGAATCCGTGTCCAGCGAGACGATTCGGATGGCACAGATGGCGGAATTGAAAGAGTTTGCGGCTGCGTACCCAGGCCTTATTCCTCCCGAGGTTTTGATCGATCAGAGCCAGTTGCCACGGGAGACGAAGGAACGGGTCACGCAGTCAATTAAACAAGCGCAGGCGGCGGCCATGTCTGGACCCGTTGGCCCTGCGAATCCAGGAGGAAACAATGCCCCCAAGGGTTGGCGTAAAATACGGCGCAAGACGCGCCGGTGGAATCGAAAGAAATTCAAACAGTTCAGGCGATCGAGCCTGTGAAAGTGGAAAAACCTGTTTCAACGGTGGACCGGGTCGCAGGGACTGTTTATCCGCCCGAAATCGAGAAATCGCGTGAAGTTCTAAAGCACCCGATTGCGCCAGGCCAGGCGTTTTTTGAAGCACCTGACGGGTTTGTGATTGTGGGAGAAGACAGCAGGGACCGCGCGTTTTATCGTGCCGGGAACAACGGAAAAGGGTTGTGGATCAACAGGATGCGAGGTTAACGCCATGAGCGAAAATACAACGGAAACCATCGAACTGACGGCTCCCGAGGTTGCGAATGTTGAAGTCGAATCGAAACCGACGCGCGAGGTTTTGAAAGAGCGCGGATGGACGAAAGATGAACTGGACGCCGCCGAGAAGCGCGGGATGGTGGCAAAAGAAGAAGTGAAGGAAGAAAAGAAAGAACCAGTCCAGGAAGTTGTTGAACCGAAGGAAGAGCCTAAGGCAGAAGAGAAGGTTGAAGAAGAGGTGCAGGAAAAGAAACCGACCGGTTTACCCGATTTTACGTTTAAGACGCCGGAGCAGGAAAAGGCGTGGGCTGACGCTTTTGGGCCTGGGACGCCGCAACGCGGTCTTTATTTCAGGATGAAAAGTGAACGGCGCGAACGCCAAAAGATCGAGGCTGAACGTGACCTCCTTGCGCGCGAGGTTGAAGAGTTGCGGGCGCGGACAAATCCAGCGGTTAAGAGTTCGGAATCGGAAGGTGATATGGCGTCCCTTCTGTCTGACGAGACTGGCGGAGAAGAAGACAAACCTTTGACGTTGCGGCAATTAAAAGAAATGGAAGCGAAGAAAGCCAAAGAAGAGCAGGAAATGACGGCGCGGCAGGTTCGGTTAACGGAGGTTCACCGAGAGCAAGAAGAGTACGCGCGGACTGTATACCAAGATTTTGACGACGCTGTTGTCCGGGCGCGTGAAGTGATGCAAAACCTGGACGAAGTTGTGCCTGAAAAATGGAGACAGTCAAAGGTTGTAAAGTTAATGAAAGATTTGCAGGTGGCTGCACGAGAGGCGGATAAGTTGGGTCCAGACGATTACAACGCGGCTCATATCGCCTACGAAATCGCGCAGTACCACCCCGATCACGGAAGCCAAAGGCTGAAAAACCCGAAAAGGCGAACGGGGGCCATACGCCCGAAGCGATGAAGCGCATAGAACAAAACACCCAAAGACGCGCGTCCAGCGCGAGCGTGGCATCTGGTTCTGGATCAAGAACCATCTCTGTTGACGAGATCGGCCTTAAAGAACTCAATGCCATGACTTCCGTTGAACGTTGGAAGTTCCGGGAAAAACACCCGGACCGCTACGAGCGGATCGTCCGAGGGTAAAACCTAAAGGAGACGAACAATGGCTAATACTGTAAGCATTGACGCGCTTCGTCAAGAGCTATGGTCAAAAGAGCTTCTTGATGACGTGATGAAAGATGTTGAAAACGTGACCCGGTTCATGGGCGAAGGTGCCGACAACGTGATCCAGGTGTCCCGCGACCTAGAGAAATCCAAAGGCGACCAGCAGACGTTTGGTTTGGTGGCGCGTTTGGGTGGCGACGGCGTGACCGGCGACGATGAGTTGGAAGGCAACGAAGAGTCGATGAGCAGCTATGCGGAAGTGGTCGCTATCGACCAAATCCGTAATGCTGTGCGTCTGACGGGTCGGTTGGACAACCAGAAGGTCGTGTACGATCAAATCGGCAAAGCTAAAGAGAACCTGCGCGTGTGGATGAAAGAGTTCATCGCCCGCCAGATTTTCTTGAAACTTGGCGGCGTGACCAACACGACCCTTGTCGATACCAATGGCAAAGTCATTGGTGGTCGCGCGTTGTGGTCCAACACGGCTGACTTCATTCCCGATGCGGACGAAGCGGCTGGCGTCGGTGCGCGGTATCTGTGCGCCGAAACGACCGGGACGGACGGGCTTGCTGATGCGGACATCATGACTCTTGACTTGGTGACCAAAGCGGCGACTCTGGCGAAACTCGCGGAACCGAAGATCCAACCCTTGAGCGTTGGCGGGGATGACTTCTATGTCATGTACCTGCACCCTCTCTCGGCGCGCGATATTCGGATGTCCAGCGACTGGAAAACGGCGGTTGAAAACGCGCAGATGCGTGGCGACAAAAACCCCGTGTTCCGTGGCGCGTTGGGCTTTTGGTCCAACGTGTTGCTCCTGGAAAACGAGTACGTGCCTTGGCTGGACATTTCGGTCTCTGGCAACTCGTTCCGTGGCGCGGCTGTCGGTACGGACTGCGCGGCCGACTGTGCGCGTAACTTGCTTGTTGGTCGTCAGGCGATCCTGATGGCCCAGGCGTCCAGCAAAGACGCCCTTGTGGTCGAGAACTTCGATTACAAGAACAAGGAAGGCGTTGCCGGAAACTTCATCGGTGGCCTGCAGAAGACGATGTTTAACTCCAAGGAATTTGGGGTTATCGCCGTCGACGCCGCCGCGAAGCTCTAAGGAGAGATCACATGGCCGCTATTACTGGAACCTTGAGCAAACGGACGGAGTTCGCTGGCGACTACAAGATGTTGGTTGTCACCTGCGTTCCCACGTCCGCTTCGGATACCGTGACGCTGACGGCTGCGACGCACGGGATCACCGAAATCGCCGCTGTTATTCCCTTTGATTACTGCGGGGAACGATGCGGCGTTGCAGACTGCCTACGCGAGCGTGAGCGGGTTGGTTATCACCCTGACCACTGCCGCCTCGGGTGGCACTGCCGCGACCGACTGGACCGGGGCGACTGTTGCCCTGATCGTCATTGGTCGTTAAATGAATTGACTGTACTCCGGCGTATATCCGGAGCGAGAGGGTGGAATGCCCTCTCAAATTTGATTGAGAGGTGAGCAATGGGCGTTGTTCGGCGCGGTAACGGGTACGGTGTCCGGCAAGTGTTCGACCCCGTGGAGCGTATGTGGACGTTCCAGTCACCTGAAATTGTTACCGAGCCCATGAAGTCCGCGATGGTCAAGAACGTGCTGGGCGTACAGAACGGGAGGCGGGTTGACTGCCTCCGAAAGTTTGGACCTGGTCCGAGAAACGACGCTTTTCTTGACTCGATCAGGGCCTTGGAAGAGGGACGATACCGTGTTGTGGTGTCGAACCGAGACAATGAGGTTTTTGCATTCAAGCAGACAGTAGGAACGGGGAAGGCTTTTAGCCTCCCGACAGGAGGCTGACAATGGCACAGACGTTTAACTTGCATTGCGCGGGCGTGGCTTTTGCCGCTACCAAAAACATGGCGGCGGTTCTGAACGGACACGCGACGGAAGTTTTGAAGATTCGGGAAGCCGGTCTGTCGAACGCACAGACGGCGGCGGTCACGGGCGTGGTGTGCCAGATGGAGTGTCGTTTATACACGGGGACCGCAACGCTGACAACCCCGACGGCGGTCACGCCGGTTTCTTTGACACGACGAACAGCGCTCCGACGACGGCGACGTATGGTCACGCCGGGACCATCGGGGGGACCGCGAACACGCTGGATACGTGGATTTGGTCTTCTGACGAAGCGGCGGCGTCCACGGCGACTTCCGACGAGCTGGAATGCTTCTTGCCCTTGAACAAAGTTTATCAATGGATTCCACATTCCGACATTCAGCCGATCACGTTGCGGCAAGACAAGATGTTTATGCTTTACAACGTTTCCGGCGCTGCGGGACTGTTGCACAGCCGGATTCTTTTCACGAAGGAGTAAGACATGGCGACGTTGGCCGATATTTCGGGGACAGCCGGGGCGGATTATAACGAACGTGGCAAAACGGCCGAGCGGCATTTATGTGTCTTTTGGGCACAAAACCTACGCCGCCGCCGTAGACGCGGCTCGT
Organism: Elusimicrobiota bacterium; assembly: GCA_016706425.1. Lineage (NCBI taxonomy): Bacteria > Pseudomonadati > Elusimicrobiota > Elusimicrobiota bacterium. The sequence goes on along the minus strand of JADJJR010000002.1, from coordinate 1,076 downwards.
GAAGGGCAACCGCTTGCCGCTGATGAGATCGCTGACGATTGGGTGGTTGCCGAGGCTCCTGATGGAAACATTCCGCCTACACGACGAAGTTAAGTGGGCTTTCTCTATAGAAATGCCCACAACGGCTGTTACCGCCATCCTTACCCGACGCATGTGTCGACGTTGGCGCTGTTTAACAAAACGGGGAGCGGTAAGTTGGTTCGTGTTCGGCAAATCAAAGCGGAACGGGGGTTGGCGCAGACGACCACCACGGCGTTGGAACCAACATTGCCCTGAAAAGGATCACGGCGCACACGGTGACGGACGAGATCATGCCAGCATACACCATCGACACCAATAACGCGGACCTGCCTTCGCAGGTTGTGATGTGTCGGCGACCGGCGGCGATCACGACCACGGGGACGGCCATTGACACACTGTGCGCTGTCCCGTGCGCAAACGAGACGCGGGCGTTGGGGTCGTTCTCGTCGCGGATGGGCCTGTCTGATCTTCACGACATTGTAAACCAATGGAGTGGCGGATCTGGCGACGCGCAAAAGATCGTCTTACGCGAAGGGGAGGGGATCGCCCTTGACACGGCGGGCGTGACGAACGCTTACCCCATCGGATACCTGTGTGAGTGTCCGAGTCGTTTCGACCGGGGCCTGTTATCGGTACAAGTTTCATTGTTACATTTCTCCGTTGCCTTTTTTGAGTTTTATGAACGGGAGCGGCTCCGGTGTTGTTTGGAAGTTTTCCGCGTGACGCCCGCGAATCGGGACGTGACGTACTGCCGCAGGTGACCGTGGAGCTGATCGACAGCATTGATGAAACAAGGGTATACGGCAAACGGCGGACCCATTTGATACCGCGAACAGCCTGACGCGAACATTGTCGTTCGCGGGAACGTGAAAGTGATCAGCGGACGGGAGCAAACGGGGAGCCTTTATCGTGATCCCTCACCATGCGTATAAGGCTGGGGCCGATGGGGGTTGGTCCTGGCCTGGCTGGTTTCCATCCACAGGTGCAAGACGTGGCACCACACTTGCAGCCGTTCGGTGGGCGTCATCCACATGACAGCCTCATTACGATATCTG